>CADAQS010000040.1 GCA_902790115.1 uncultured Eubacteriales bacterium
GACCGACAGGCCGCACCTTTTACGGGTGCGGCTTTTGCGTGTCCGGCATACCTGCATGGCCGAAAATGTTCTTGACAGCATCGGACGGGCGGCTCTATAATGCAGACGATATTTTATATAATATAGAAAAAGGAGAAAGATTATGTGCGGAATCGTCGGATATACCGGATCGCAGGACTGCATGCCGATCCTGCTGCGCGGACTCGGATCGCTGGCTTACCGCGGATACGATTCGGCGGGCGTGGCCATCTCCGACGGGCGCGAGATTGCGGTCGTCAAGGAGCGCGGCAAACTGAAGAATCTGGAGGACACGCTTGCGCAGCGTCCGCTTGTCGGAACGGCGGGCATCGGGCATACGCGCTGGGCGACGCATGGCGAGCCGAATGCGGTCAACGCGCATCCACACGTCGATCAGAATCGAAAGCTTGCACTCGTGCACAACGGCATCATTGAGAATTACCGTCCGCTGAAGGAGCGGCTGATGCAGGAAGGCTGCGCGTTCGTATCCGAGACCGACACCGAGGTGGTCGCGCAGCTGATCGGATCGCTCTATCAAGGCGACCCGAAGCAGGCGATCGTCGAGGCGATGCGGCAGATCAAGGGCAGCTTTGCGCTCGCGATCCTGTTCCGTGACGATCCGGGCACGGTATACTGCGTCTGCGACGGCAGTCCGATGGTCGTCGGCAGCGGCAGGACCGGTTCTTTTGCAGCGAGCGATATTCCCGCGCTGCTGCCGTATACGCGAAAGGTCACGTTTTTGGAAAAGCGGCAGATGGCGATCCTTCGTCCCGACGGAATCTCGTTCTATGATCGCGACGGCAATCCGATCACAAAGACGGTCACGCGGGTCGAGTGGGACGTCGAGGCGGCCAAGAAGGGGAATTTCGAGCATTTCATGCTCAAGGAGATCCACGAGCAGCCGAACGCGCTGATCAATACGATCAGACAGTACGTATCGGAACGGACCGGGTTTTTGCGCGAAAGCATCTTTCCGTGGAGCACGGAGGAAGCAGGGAAGCTGAAACGGATTCGCATCGTCAGCTGCGGAAGCGCATACCATGCGGGATTGCTCGGGAAAAAGTTTTTTGAGCATTTGGCAAAGCTTCCGACCGAGGTCGAGGTTGCTTCCGAGTACCGGTACAGCGATGCGCTGTTCGAACCCGGCGAACCGATGATGCTGATCTCACAGTCGGGCGAGACGGCGGACACGATCGCGGCGATGCGGATGGCGAAGGAACGCGGGCAGCAGACCGTTGCAGTGTGCAACGTGATCGGCAGCACGATCGCGCGCGAGTGTGACCGGACGCTGTTTACCTACGCCGGACCGGAGATCGCGGTTGCCGCAACCAAGTCCTATGTCACACAGGTCGCGGTGCTGTACCTGACGGCGCTCGATCTCGCGTACCGGCGCGGCTGCATGACCGAGCAGGCGGTGCGCGACTGCCTTGAAGCACTCCATACCGTGCCGGAAAAGATGCGGCGCGTGCTCGAACGGCAGGAACAGGTGCAGGCGTATGCGAACCGGCATGTGACGGCACGAAAGATGTTCTTTATCGGCCGCGGACTGGATCACGCGCTGTGTCTCGAAGGCGCACTGAAGCTGAAGGAGATCGCCTACATTCATACCGACGCGTATGCCGCGGGTGAGCTGAAGCACGGGACGATCGCGCTGATTGAGGACGGTTCACTGGTCGTGTCGGTCGCGACGCAGCGGGATCTGCTGCCTAAGATGGCGAGCAATATGGAGGAGGTACGCGTGCGCGGCGCCGACATCCTTGCGGTCACGAACGGTACGGGCGGACTCGGCGAGCATTGCAGCGAGCAGTGGGATTTTCCGACGGTTCCCGATATGCTGGCGCCGTTCCTTGCGATCGTGCCGCTGCAGCTGCTGGCGTACTATATGGGCGTGGCGCGCGGCTGTTCGATCGATCAGCCGAGAAATCTCGCAAAGAGCGTCACGGTGGAATAAGAAAACACAGTTTATCCCTTCGCACAAAATACGGAGGGATTTTTGCCGTCCGAAATGCGCGGATACACCTTGCAAAGCGGACGGTTTTTTGGTAAGGTATATACGGATTATTTTGCTTGGAGGCAGGAATGAAGATTTTGGTCAGCAACGATGACGGCATCGGCGCGCCGGGACTGGATGCGCTGATCCGCGCGCTGTGTTCCAAACATACGGTGTATGTCGTCGCCCCGAGCGGTCCGCAGAGCGCAGTCAGCCGCTCAGTCACGCTGTTCCGGCCGCTGCATGCCGAACGAAGGACGCTGCCGGCGTTTCCGGACGTCTGGGCGTATGCGGTGGACGGCACGCCGGTGGACTGCGTGCGGCTCGCGCTCGGCAACCTTTTGCCGGAACCGGTCGACCTCTGCATCACGGGAATCAACTTCGGCTACAACGTCGGAACCGACACGCTGTATTCGGGCACCGCGGCCGCCGCGATCGAAGCGGCGACGGACGGTGTTATTGCGGTTGCCATGTCGTGCGGCATCGAGCAGCGCGGCGCGTACTGGGAGACCTCGGCGGACGTTGCGCTGAAAATGGCGGATTTTGCAGTGCGGCACCCGCTGCCGCGCGGCGCATTTTACAATGTGAACGTGCCGGACATCGCACCGAAGCAGCTGCACGGCGTGCGCCCGGCAAAGCTCTCGCCGGTTCCGTACGACCTTCGCTACACGGAAACGCTCGGCGAAGACGGCAGAACAGAATATACGACGCCGTGGGTCAGACCTTCGGAGCAGTCGGACGATACGGACTGTTCGCTCGTCTATGCCGGTTATGCGGCGGTCAGCGTGCTGACCTATGACAACGAGCACAACGAACTGATCGACGCCGTGCCGGCGAAGGAATGGGCGCTGCTCGGAGGCGGAAGATGCGGGTAGCGGTGATCGGCGGCGGCGCCGCCGGACAGATCGCGGCGATCCGCGCCGCGCAGAACGGCCACGCCGTGACGCTGTTTGAACAGAACGAAAAACTCGGCAAAAAGCTTTTCATCACCGGAAAGGGACGCTGCAATCTGACGAACGCGTCCGACCGCGACGGCTTTTTCCGCAACGTCGTGCATAACCCGCGCTTTCTGTACAGCGCGTACGCGGCGTTCGATTCGGACGCGATCGTTGCGCTCATCGAGGCGGCGGGCACGCCGACCAAGGTGGAGCGCGGCAGGCGCGTGTTCCCGGCGTCGGATAAATCGAGCGACGTCCTGAAAGCGTTGGAAAAGACCGTGCGGCAGGCGGGCGTTGCGATCCGGCTGCATACGCGCGTATCGGAGATTCTGACCGGCGGCGGAAGCGTCACCGGCGTTCGGATCGGGCAGACGGCGGAGCCGTTCGACGCGGTCGTGCTCGCGACCGGCGGGCTCAGCTATCCGTCGACCGGCAGCACCGGCGACGGGCTGCGGTTTGCGCAGAAACTGGGACATTCCGTTCAGCCGCCGTGCGGCGCGCTGGTGCCGCTGGAGACCGAGGAAACGTGGTGCCGGGAACTATCGGGCATGACGCTGAAGAATGTGACGCTGACTGCGTACCGCGGCAAAAAGGAGGTCTACTCCGAGCTCGGCGAGATGCTGTTCACGCATTTCGGCGTCAGCGGTCCGCTCGTGCTTTCCTGTTCGAGCCTGATCGCGGACGCGCCCGAAGGAACCGTGCTGAAGATCGACTTAAAGCCGGGACTTTCCGAGGAGCAGCTTGACGCAAGGCTTTTGCGCGACCTTTCGCAGAATGTGAAAAAAACGCTTTCCGGCGCGCTGTACGGCCTTTTGCCGCAGCGGCTTTTGACACAGGTACTGACACAGGCGGGATTGGACGGACAGAGTCCTGCGGCACAGTTTTCCAAGGCGCAGCGCAAGGCTCTGGTCGATACGCTGAAAGGACTCACGCTGCACGTTTCAGGCGCGCGCCCGATCGCCGAGGCGATCATCACGCGCGGCGGCGTCGACGTGCGGGAGGTCAATCCTTCCACGATGGAATCCAGACTGGTTCACAACCTGTTCTTTGCAGGCGAAGTGCTCGACGTGGATGCGTTTACGGGCGGGTTCAATTTACAGATCGCATGGTCCACCGGCGCGCTCGCCGGCAGCAGCATCAAGGAGAAAGAGAATGAAATACAGTATTGCCATTGACGGACCCGCCGGCGCGGGCAAGAGCACGGTCGCAAAGCTGGCGGCAAAACGGCTGAACATTCCGTATCTCGATACGGGCGCGATGTACCGCGCGGTCGCGGTCGCCTGCAAACGGAACGGCGTCGACGTGTCCGACTGGGATGCGGTGCGCGCGTTTCTGCCGCACGTCGACATTCAGGTGCGCTACACCGAGGGCGGCGAACAGCGGATGATCGCGGACGGTGAGGACGTAACGCATCTGCTGCGGACCGAGGAGATCTCGCAGGGCGCGTCGCTGGTCAGCATGATCCCCGAGGTGCGGGACCGGCTCGTCCAACTGCAGCGCGAGGTGGCGCACCGGCAGGCGGTCATCATGGACGGCCGCGACATCTGCACGAACGTGCTGCCCGATACGCCGCACAAGTTTTTCATCACCGCCTCGGCCGAGGAGCGCGCAAACCGCCGCGTCAAACAGCTGCTCGAGCAGGGACAGCCGGCAGATTATGAGACGATCCTTACGGACATCCGCCGCAGGGACCGGCAGGACAGCGAACGCGCCTATATGCCGCTCGTCTGCCGCGAGGACACGGTACGGATCGACACGACCGATCTTACGATCGAGCAGGCGGTCGAAACGTTGCTTTCGGAGGTCAGGGAGTAAAAATGCTTTACGTTCTTGCGTGCATTCTCTTTAAACCGCTTCTGCTGCTTGTGTACCGGCCGAAGGTCTACAACCGCGCCGCGCTGAAGCGCAAGGGCAAGGTCATCTACATCGCGAACCATCTGACGATGGGAGACGCGATCGTTCTGGCGATCCTGATCTCGCGCTGCATCCATTTTATGGCAAAGTCCACGCTGTTTGAGAGCAAGTTTATGAACCTGATCTTCCGCGGCCTTCTGACGTTCCCGGTGCAGCAGTACACGGCCGATACCAAGGCGATCAAGAAGGCGGTCGATCTGCTCAACAAGGGAAAGGCGTTCGGCATCTTCCCGGAGGGACACCGCTGCATCGATGCGCACACGATGGATACCTTTGACAAGGGCTGCGCGTTCATTGCAATGCGCGCTAACGCGCCGGTCGTTCCGATCTATATCCAGCCCGACGCATGGAAGCTCGGCAGACGGATGCACGTCGCCGTCGGCGATCCGCTCTATCCGGACGAGATCAAGGCGCGCTGCCCCGGACGCAAGGCGATCGACGCGCTGAACTGCGCGATCACCGATTCGATGCTGATGCTGCGCGAAAAGGCGGAAAACCTCTGATGCGCGTTCTGATCGGAAAACACAGCGGCTTCTGCTTCGGCGTCGAGCGGGCGGTCGGGATCGCCGAAGAGGCGGCAGGGAAAGGCCGTGTCTATACCTACGGGAACATCATTCATAACGAAGGCGTCGTCGAGGATCTGAAGGAAAAGGGCGTCTTTCCGGTCAGCTCTTTGGACGGGCTGCAGACGGGCGACACGCTGATCATCCGG
Source organism: uncultured Eubacteriales bacterium (assembly GCA_902790115.1). Taxonomy (GTDB): domain Bacteria; phylum Bacillota; class Clostridia; order Christensenellales; family CAG-138; genus UBA3792. Next base: position 5,573 of record CADAQS010000040.1, read on the forward strand.
GCGCACGGCGTTCCGCCGCAGGTATACCGTGCCTGCGAAGAACGCGGCGTCGCCGTGCTGGATGCAACCTGTCCGTTCGTCAAGCGGATCCACCGGATTGCGGCGAAAGCGGCGGCGGACGGCGAGCGGGTGTTCATTGCGGGAAAGCCGGATCATCCCGAGGTCATCGGCATCGTCGGCAGCGCGGGAGAACATGCGGCGGTGCTGTCGGACCCCGCGGAGGCGGCATCGGTTCCGTACTGCGAAAAGGCGACGCTCGTGTCCCAGACGACGCAGAAACTCGAGACTTTCGAAGCGATCCGCGCCGCGCTCCAAACGCGCGTCGGCACGCTGCATGTGCACAACACGATCTGCGATACGACGCGGCTTCGGCAGCAGGAAGCGCGGGAACTTGCCCGGCGCTGTACGAAAATGCTGGTTCTGGGGTCGCAGAGCAGCGCAAATACACGCGCACTGTACGATTTATGCACCCGGGAAGGAAAAAGTGCTGAAATCATCGAGAAAATCTGCAAAATTCCTCTTGAAAAATTCAGCCATAATGATATAATAGGAATCGTCGCGGGTGCATCGACACCGATTGCGACAATTAGGGAGGTACAATTACTAATGAGCGAACTCGAAAAGACGACAGTTGAAACCATCGAAGCGGAAGCTCCCGCTGAGGTTGTCGCCGAAACCACTGAACCCGTCGCGGCCGAGACCGTGGCAGAGACCGTTGCTGTCGAAGCGGAAGAAGTTAAGGAAGCTGCAGAAGAGACCGTCGAAGAGAAGGCCGAACAGGCGGAAGAGACCGTCGAAGCTGCTGCAGAAGCTGTTGAAGAAACCGCCGATAATTTTGAACAAGCCTTTGAAAAGACCGTTAAGCGCATTCGCCCCGGTCAGGTCGTCACGGGCACCGTCCTGCAGATCGTTGACGGCGAAGTTTTCGTCAACATCGGCTACAAGGCTGACGGTGTGATTCCGAAGACCGAGCTTTCGACCGATCCGGAAGTCCGTGCGGAAGACGTTGTCAAAGAGGGCGACAGCATCGATGTCGAAGTCATCAAGGTCAACGACGGCGAAGGAAACGTTCTGCTTTCCCGCAAGAACGTCGAAGGCAAGAAGCTTTGGGATGAACTGCTTTCGCAGGAATCCGAAGGCAAGGTCTTCGAAGCGGTCGGCAAGGAAGTCGTCAAGGGCGGTCTGGTCGCCGATATTCAGGGCGTCCGGGCGTTCATTCCCGCTTCGCATGTTTCCACCAGATATGTTGAAAAGCTGGACGAGTATATCGGCAAGACCTTCAACGTGAAGGTTCTCGAAACCGATAAGCAGAGAAAGCGCATCGTTGCTTCCATCAAGCAGGTCATGCTCGATGAAGCCGCGGCAGCCAAGAAGTCCAAGTGGGATGCCCTCGTGGTCGGCGAAAAGGTGCACGGCGTTGTTCGCCGCATCACCGATTTCGGCGCGTTTGTGGACATCGGCGGCATCGACGGTCTCGTTCATGTGACCGACTGTGCCTGGGGCAGAGTCCGTCATCCCAGCGATGCACTGTCCATCGGCCAGGAAGTCGAAGTTCTGATCCTGAACGTCGACAAGGAAAAAGAGCGTGTTTCTCTCGGCTACAAGCAGCTGCAGCCGAAGCCCTGGACCAAGGCCGCGGAGAAGTATCCGGTCGGCACGATCGTCGAGGGCAAGGTCGTCCGTATCGTTCCGTTCGGCGCGTTCGTCGCGCTCGAGCCGACGATCGACGGTCTGATCCACATTTCTCAGGTTGCGGTTCGCCGCATTGAGAAGGTCGAAGACGAGCTCAAGGTCGGCGACGTCGTTCGCTGCAAGGTCCTTGAGGTCAACGTCGAAGCAAAGCGCATCAGCCTCTCCCGCAAGGAAGCGATCCTTGAGGAGAATCCGGAAGTTGCCGAGCAGCTTGCAGCCGAAAAGGCGGAGCGCGAGCGCCTCTATCAGGAGCGCAAGGCACAGCGCGAGCAGCAGAACAAGGAGCGTCAGGAGCGTCAGGAGCGCCGTCAGCAGGAGAACAGCGAGCGGCAGACTTCCCGCCCGGAGCGCCGCCGCCGCAACAGCGAAGACGGTGACTATGAGCTCCCGCCGGTGCAGCAGACCACCACGTCGCTGGCCGATCTGTTTGCCAACTTCAAGGCAGAGCGCGAAGACTGATTCAAGGTCTTTCCAAACGCCTTCCCGTAAGGGAGGGCGTTTTTGTATGCAGAAAACCTGCCGCGCATGCGGATTGCAGACCGAATAAAAGGCGAAATGTGCGGCGAAAACGTGTCGCCGGAAAAGGAACCGGATTTTTACACAAAAATTATTCTCAAAATGTTCATATTCCTCTTCCATTTGAAAAAGGTTTCTGCTATACTATAAGAGCACATTTGTGCATGATTTCAAAATCAATCAGGAGGAAGAATCAAAACTATGAAGAAGATCATTGCTATTCTTCTGGTGCTGGCTATGGTATTCGCAGCGGTTGCCTGCGCAAGCAAGCCCGCAGCAAACACCGAGACCAACAACGGCGGTGCAAAGACCGCTGCGGACATCGCGGATACGATGACGTCTGCGGATGGCAAGTATGAGATCGCGTTCGTTACCGACGTCGGTCAGCTGATGGACAAGTCCTTCAACCAGGGCACCTGGGAAGGCTGCAAGCTGTATGCGAATGCAAACGGCAAGTCCTACAAGTACTATCAGCCCGCCAACGGCGAGAACGCAACGGACGACGACCGTTACGATGCGATGAAGGCAGCTGCTGAGGGCGGCGCGAAGGCAGTCGTCTGCGCAGGCTTCATGCAGGGCAACGCGCTGGCAAAGGCAGCGGCGGAATTCCCCGAAGTCAAATTCATCTTCATCGACGGTTGGAAGTTTGAAGGCCTCAACAATATCGCAGGTATCGCTTACAAAGAGCAGCAGTCCGGTTACCTCGCAGGTTATGCGGCGGTTAAGGAAGGCTACACGAAGCTCGGCTTCTGCGGCGGCGGCGGCGGTGACAACCCGGCAGTCTGCCGTTACGGCTACGGCTTTGTGCAGGGCGTCGAAGCAGCTGCAAAGGAAATGAACGTTCAGGTTGAGCTCAAGTACTCCTGGCAGTACGGCGCATCCTTCAGCGCTTCTCCGGAACTCCAGACGATGGCAAGCGGCTGGTACGAGCAGGGCACCGAGATCATCTTTGCCTGCGGCGGCACGATGTTCAACTCCATCGCAGCGGCGGCTTCCGAGAACGAGAAGAAGGTCATCGGCGTTGACGTCGACCAGTCCTTCGAATCCGACACGGTTGTGACTTCCGCTCTGAAGGGCCTCGTTTCCTCCGTGCAGTGGGCGCTGACCAAGGCGTTCGACGGCAGCTGGAGCGAGATCGGCGGCACCGCATCCTCGCTGGGTGCTGAGAACGATGCAGTCGGTCTGCCGACCGAGACTTGGCAGCTCAAGAACTGGACCGTTGACGAGTACAACAAGCTGTATGCCGCCATCAAGGACGGCAGCCTCGTGATCAAGGACGACGTCCTGACCGGCGATGCTATCACCAAGGTGGAACTGAGCAACGTCACCATCCAGTACATCTAATCCGGCAATCCCAAAAGGACAGCTTCGGCTGTCCTTTTTCTTTTGCCTTTCGGGAACGGAGCCGGATCGTTTTCAGCGGCCTTTCTTCCTCTTTCTTACGCAAAAAAGCTGTGCGGGGACATCGGGACCGACCGGAAGAATTGTTCACAATTGTGCAATCTTTCCTTGCAAATTGCAATGTCCGGCCTTATAATATACATGTTATAGATTCTCTGTAAGCAAGGAGGTTGAAACATGGAGCAAGCTCCCGAATATGTGATCGAAATGCTGCACATCACCAAGGAATTTCCGGGGATTAAGGCAAACGATGACATCACTCTGCAGCTCAAAAAGGGCGAGATCCATGCGCTGCTCGGGGAGAACGGCGCAGGGAAATCGACGCTGATGAGCGTTCTGTTCGGCCTGTATCAGCCGGAGGAAGGCGTCATCAAAAAGGACGGGAAGGTCGTCACGATCAACAACCCGAACGATGCGACGGCGCTGCACATCGGCATGGTACATCAGCATTTCAAACTTGTTGACGTGTTTACCGTTCTGGACAACATCATTTTAGGTGCGGAAGAGACCAAATTCGGCTTCCTGCAGAAGAAAAACGCCCGCAAAAAGGTGCAGGAGCTGTCCGAGCGTTACGGCCTGCATGTGGATCTCGACGCCAAAATCGAGGACATCACGGTCGGTATGCAGCAGCGCGTCGAGATCCTCAAGATGCTCTATCGCGACAACGAGATCCTGATCTTCGACGAGCCGACGGCGGTTCTGACCCCGCAGGAAATCGAAGAACTGATGCAGATCATGAAAGGACTCGCCAAAGAGGGCAAGTCGCTGCTGTTCATCTCCCACAAGCTCAACGAGATCATGGAGGTCTCCGACCGCGTGACCGTTCTCCGCAAGGGCAAGTACATCGGCACGGTCAACACCAGTGAAACGACCAAGGAGGAGCTTTCCCGCATGATGGTCGGCCGTCCGGTGCAGCTCGTCGTCGATAAGGACGAAGCCAAGCCCGCAGAGCCTATTCTGACGGTGGAGCATCTCACGGTTCCTTCCAAGGTGCACAAGAACAACGCGGTCAAGGACGTGTCGCTGACCGTTCACGCGGGCGAGATCGTCTGCATCGCGGGCATCGACGGCAACGGCCAGAGCGAGTTCGTTTACGGGCTGACCGGCCTCGAAAAGACCTCCGGCGGCAAGATCACGCTGTGCGGAAAGGACATTACGAACGCATCGATCCGTGAGCGTTCGCTCGACGGCATGAGCCATATTCCGGAGGATCGCCATAAGCACGGCCTCGTGCTGGATTTCACGCTCGAGCAGAACATGGTTCTGCAGCGCTATTTCGAGCCGAAATTCCAGCATGCGGGCTTTATCAAGTTCGGCGCGGTCCGCGAGTACGCGGAGTATCTGATCGAGAAATTCGATGTGCGTTCCGGTCAGGGTCCGGTCACGATCGCACGTTCGATGTCGGGCGGCAACCAGCAGAAGGCGATCGTCGCGCGTGAGATCGACCGCGATCTGCCGCTGATCATCGCCGTACAGCCGACCCGCGGTTTGGACGTCGGCGCGATTGAGTACATCCACAGCCAGCTCGTCGCGCAGCGCGACGCCGGCAAGGCGGTTCTGCTCGTTTCGCTCGAACTGGACGAGGTCATGAGCCTGTCCGACCGCATCCTCGTCATGTACGAGGGCGAGATCGTCGGCGAACTGGATCCGAAGAAGACTACGGTCGAGGAGCTCGGCCTTTACATGGCAGGCGCCAAGCGCAACACCGGGAAGGAGGCTGCCGTATGAAGAACCTGTTGAAGAAGGGCGGCGTTACATCCGTTCTTGCAACGCTGATCTCGATTCTGATCGGCCTGTTCGTCGGCGCGCTGCTGATTCTGGCCGTCGGGCTTGCCGATCCGAAGATCGGTTTCTCCGGCGCCTGGGAAGCGATCCGGCTCGTGTTCGGCGGCCTTCTGAGCACCGGCCGCGACGGCGCGGGCATGCTGACGTTCGGGTTCAATCCCGTCAACTTCGGCAACATGCTGTTCCGTGCAACGCCGCTGATTCTGACCGGCCTTTCGGTCGCGCTGGCGTATAAGACGGGTCTGTTCAACATCGGCGCATCCGGTCAGTATCTGATGGGCACCGCCGCAACGCTGTTCACGGCGCTTTCGATTCCGACGAGCGTCGTTCCGGCGCCGGTCGTCTGGATCCTCGCCTTCGTTGCGGGCTTCCTCGCGGGCGCGCTGTGGGGAGCCATCCCGGGGCTCTTAAAGGCGACGCTGAACATCAATGAGGTTCTGGCGTGCATCATGACCAACTGGATCGCGGCGAACCTCGTCACGTGGATGTTCGATATGTCCAACCTCAAGAACGTCGCGGAAGGCACTAAGACCGCCTACATCTACAAGACGTCCTACAACGGCGTCGAAACGGCCAAGATGGGACTGGACAAGCTGTTTGCCGGTTCGCAGGTCAACGGCGGCATCCTGATCGCAATCCTGATCGCGGTGCTCGTCTACATCATGATGACGCGGACGACCTTCGGTTACGAACTCAAGGCCTGCGGCGCGAACCGCCATGCGGCACGTTATGCCGGCATCAAGGACAAGCGCAGCATCGTTTTGTCGATGGCGCTTGCGGGCGCGCTGTCCGGCGCGGCGGCGTCCCTGTACTTCCTCGCGGGCAACACCGAATTCTTCTGGTCCACCTACCAGTCGCTGCCGGCAGCCGGCTTTAACGGCATCGCGGTCGCCCTGCTCGGCGCCTGCAACCCGATCGCGGTCATCTTCACCGGCATGTTCATGTCGATGCTCGATATCGTCGGTCTGCAGATCACGAAGCTGACGGCGTACAACGAGTACATCACCGACGTCATCATTGCGGTCATCGTTTATCTGTCGGCATTCTCGCTCGTGGTCATTTCTGATTCGTCAAACGCTGATTTATGCAATCCCGCTGATGATCGTTGCACTCGCCGGCGTATTCGCCGAGCGGAGCGGCATCATCAACCTCGCGCTCGAAGGCATCATGATCTTCGGCGCGTTCATCGGCGCGCTGTTCGTGAACCAGATGCAGCAGTATCACGTATTCGTGCTGGAAAGAGGCGCAGCCAACTGGGGCGCCATGCAGGGCGCGGTGCTTCTGACTATGCTGGTAGCGGCGATCATGGGTTCGCTGTTCTCATTGTTGCTGGCATTTGCTGCGATCAATCTCAAAGCGGATCAGACGATCGGCGGTACGGCGCTGAACCTGTTGGCGCCTGCCGTGGTCCTGTTCTTCATCCGCCTGATCGCACAGCAGAACGAGCTGCGCATGTACACCGGCGACGCGGCGAGCTGGTTCATGATCAAGAAGAGCTACTTTGGTCTCAGCGAAGTCAACAACTTTTTCGTCGACACGTTCCTCAACAAGGTCTACATCACGACGTACGTCTGCCTGCTGCTGTTCGTGATTTTGTCGGTCATCCTGTACAAGACCAAGTTCGGTCTCCGGCTCCGCTCCTGCGGTGAGAATCCGCAGGCTGCCGACTCGCTCGGCATCAACGTCGTCAAGATGCGCTACCTCGGCGTGGCGATCTCCGGCGCGCTCGCCGGCATGGGCGGCTTCGTGTACACGCTGACCACCTCGAACTGCGTCGCAAACGGCGACGTTGCGGGCTTCGGCTTCCTCGCTTTGGCGGTTATGATCTTCGGCAACTGGAAGCCGCTGAACATCGCCGGCGCGGCGCTGCTGTTCGGTCTGTTCAAGTGCACGGCAGCTTCGTACTCGACGCTCGACATCAACGGCAACGGCGAATACCTGCTGCTCCGGCTCAGCAACGATCCGGTCTGGGGTAAGCTGCTGAACGCGAACTTCTACCGCCTGCTCCCGTATCTCGTTTCGCTGCTCGTGCTGGCCTTCACCTCGAAGAAGTCACGCGCACCGAAAGCCGAGGGCATCCCGTACGACAAGGGACAGCGGTAACGCTTTCCGAAAGAAAAAGAACTCCGGAAAGGCTTTTCGACAGGATCCGTCGAAAGGCCTTTCTTTTTGCGCGGACAGGAAATTGACACGGCGGGCGGCAGATGGTATGATAGGGCAAACGTACGGAAACGGAGGGTCGGGTATGGAGTTTGGAATCAAAACGCTTACGGTCGAGCAGTTTTTGGATGCGCTCGGCTCAAACAGCGCGGCGCCGGGCGGCGGCGCGGCGGCCGGCCTTTCGGGCGCGCTCGGTGCGGCGCTCGGGCGGATGGTCGCCGAGCTGACCGCAGGACGGCAGAAGTATGCGGCGTGGTCGGATGCGGCAAAGGACGTTTCGGACCGGCTTGCACCGCTGACGGAGCGCTTTCTGGCGCTTGCCGATCGCGACGCCGAGGCGTACTCGCGCTATATGGACGCGCTCGCGCTGCCGAAGAACGACGAAGCGGAGCGCGCCGCGCGCAAGGAAGCGATGCAGCGGGCGATCCGGTTTGCGACCGAAGTGCCGTGCAGCGTGGTCGAGACCTGCCTCGAGACCGTCGCGCTTTTGGAACAGCTGTACGGGCAGAGCAATCCGACCTGTGCAGGCGATCTGGCGGCGGGCGCGGCGCAGCTGCAGTGCGCGGCAAAGATCGCGTGGCTCAATATCCTGGCGAACCTGCCGTATTATTCCGATCCCGAAGCGGCAAAGACGATTCTATCGGAATCCGAACAGAACCTTTCCGGTCTGTATGCGCGGTGCGAAGCGCTGTATGCACGCGTATCGGCCGACGTCAGGCCGCAATTATGAAGGAGGTCAGAACCTTGGAACCGATTTCGGTTGGACTTTTGAACGATTCCTTCCCGCCGCAGATCGACGGGGTTGCCAACGCCGTGATGAACTATGCCGAGGTTATCACGCGAAAGTACGGCAATGCCGTGGTCGCTGCGCCGTATTATCCCGATTATTCCGACGATATCTATCCGTATCGCGTGGTGCGGTACAGCAGTATGGATACGACAAACTGGGTCGGCTACCGGGCGGGCTATCCGCTCGACCCGAAGGCGATCGACGCGATGTCCAAAGAGCCGCTGAACATCCTGCACGCGCACTGCCCGGTGACGGCGGTCATGCTCGGCCGCGCGCTGCGCGAGACAATGAACATCCCGATGGTGTTCACCTACCACACAAAGTTTGACATCGACATCAAGAACGCCATCTCGGCAAAGCTGCTGCAGGAAGCAGCGATCCATGCGCTCGTGCACAACATCGAAGCCTGTGACGATGTCTGGGTCGTCAGCCGCGGCGCCGGGGAAAACCTGCGTTCGCTCGGCTTCAAAGGCGAGTACACGGTCATGGAGAACGGCGTCGATGTGCCAAAAGGGCGCGCGTCGGACGAGGCGATTGAGGCGGTGCGCCGCGAATACGGACTCGATCCGACGGTCCCGACGTTTCTGTTTGTCGGCAGAATGATGTGGTACAAGGGCATCCGCATCACGCTTTCGGCGCTGCACAAGCTCAAAGCCGAGGAGGTGCGGTTCCGCATGGTGTTTGTCGGCGGAGGCGGCGACTTCGACGAGATTCAGACCTACGCGCGCGACCTCGGAATAGGGGACGAGTGCGTGTTCACGGGACCGGTACGCGACCGGGAAAAACTGCGCGCGTTCTATTCCGCGGCGGATCTGTTCCTGTTCCCGTCCACGTTCGACACGAACGGCCTTGTGGTGCGCGAAGCGGCCGCGGCGGGCCTTGCGAGCGTGCTGATTCAGGGCAGCTGTGCGGCGGAGGGCGTGCGGGACGGCAAGACCGGCGTGCTGATCGAGGAGAATCCGGACGCGATGGCGCAGACGCTGCTTTCGATCATGCGGGACCGGCCGGCGATGCGCGATCTCGGGGAGCGGGCGATGAACGGTCTGTACTTCTCGTGGGAACAGAGCGTCGATTGCGCGGTGGAGCGCTACCGCGAGGTGATCAAGGGCAACGTGACGCTGCAAAAGCATAAGCCGGGGATGGACGACCGGCTGTATCAGTCGATCGGCGACGCCTACAACGCGATGCAGAAGGTGCGGACGCTGTACGAGCAGGCGCGCACGCGCGGCACGGAGCTGCTGGACGATATGATGGACCGCGGCGAGCAGATGCTCGACGAAGCGCGCGAACGGCACGAAGCGCGCGTAACCGACGAGAAAAAGCGCCGCGCGGCGATGATCGATCAGGCGCTCGGACTGGCCGACTTCTATGTGGACGTGCGAAGCGACCGGAATCCTCGCGACAAGTAATGCTTGCATTTCCAAAAGGAATAGGATATAATACTCCATATATATGGTTAGAAACCGAGGCAAGCTATGAACGACAGACTGATGCGGCTGCGTGCCGTGATGGACCGAAACGGACTGGATGCGGTTCTTTTGAACTCGCTGACGGCGATCCGGTATTTTTCCAACTTTACAAGCATCGATGCGACGGTGCTGGTCACAAAGAAGAGCAGCGTGCTCGTGACCGACTTCCGTTACACGATTCAGGCCAAGGAGCAGTCGGGCGACCGGTTCACGATCGTCGAGGCGGCGGCAAGCAAACAGCTCGAAACGCTGAACGGCGTCCTGCATGACGAAGGATGCAAAAACGTCGGCTTCGAGGAGGATACGATCAGCTACGCCCAGTACTGCGACTACGCAAAGTTCGGCGTGACGCTCGTTCCGGCGGCGGACGCGCTGAACAAGCTCCGCATCATCAAGACGCCGGAGGAGATCGAATCGCTGCAGAAGGCGCAGTCGATCGCGGACGCGGCGTTTGTGGAACTGCTGCAGACGATCCATTCGGGTATGACCGAAAAGCGCGTCGCGGCGGAGCTCGATTATATCGGCGCAAAGCTCGGCAGCGAGGGACCGTCGTTTGATACGATCGTCGGCTCCGGTCCGAACGGCGCGATGTGCCATGCGGTTCCCGGCGAGCGCAAGCTCCAAAACGGCGACCTGGTCGTGCTCGACTACGGCTGCCTGTGGAACGGCTACCATTCGGACATGACGCGCACCTTTGCGGTCGGCGATGTAGATGATTTTTCAAAGAAGATCTATAACATCGTGCGCACCGCGCAGGCAAAGGCGCTCGACGCGCTGCGCCCCGGACTGACCGGAAAGCAGCTCGACGCGATCGCGCGCGACTACATCACGGAGCAGGGATACGGCGATTGCTTCGGCCATTCGCTCGGTCACGGCTTCGGACTTTTGATCCACGAAGCGCCCCGTGCGGCGACAACCTGTGAGACCGTGCTCGAGGAGGGCATGACGATCACGGTCGAACCGGGCATCTACATTGAGGGCAAGCTCGGCGTTCGCATCGAGGACTGCTGCGTGGTGACCAAAGACGGCAAACTCGATCTGGTGCATTCGACCAAGGAACTGCAGCACATCGACTGACAACGGATACCATCAAGAAACTATATATTGGAGGACATTTCTTATGATTATGGCAGGCGACTTCCGCAAGGGCGTTACGGTAGAAATCGACGGCAACGTCTGGTCGATTGCAGACTTTCAGCACGTAAAACCCGGCAAGGGCGCGGCGTTTGTACGCACCCGTCTGAAGAACGTGATGACCGGCGCCGTGCTCGAGCGCACGTTCAGCCCGACGGACAAATATCCGCTGGCGCACATCGAGACCAAGGACATGCAGTATCTGTATTCCGACGGCGAACTGTACTACTTCATGGACGTTGACACCTACGACCAGATCCCGCTGAACTACGATCAGGTCGAGGACGCGATCCAGTACATCAAGGAGAACGACGGCGTTAAGATCCGCTTCTACAAGGGCAGCCCGTTCTCGGTCGAAGCTCCGAACTTTGTCGAGCTGACGATCACCCACACCGAGCCTGGCTTCAAGGGCGATACCGCTACCGGTACGACCAAGCCCGCAACGCTGGAGACCGGTCTTGAGATCGCGGTTCCGCTGTTCTGCAACGAGGGCGATACGATCCGCGTGGATACCAGAACCGGCGAATATATGTCGAGACTTTGAGAATAACAAACGGGAGGTACGAAATGAGCAGAATCTCTGAAAAAGTCGCATATCTGGACGGCCTGATGGAAGGCATGAACATCAAAGACGATAAGTATGCCAAGCTGTTTTCCGCAATCGTGGACACGCTGGATCTGATCGCGGAAGAGGTTTCCGATCATGAGGACATTCTCGATGATCTGGAGGACAGCGTCGATGAGATCTTCGAGAACCTCGATGAGTACGACGAGATTCTGTTTGATGACGAAGATCCCGATGACGAGGACGATGAGGAGTTCGACGGCGAGATCGATGACGACGACTTTTATGAGGTGGTCTGCCCGAACTGCGGCGAAACGATCTATTTCGACGAGGATATGCTGGATCAGCCCGACGGCCTGATCTGCCCGAACTGCAATGAGCCGATCGAGCTGCGCATTCCCGAAGAAAAGCCGGAAGACGAAGAATAATCCGTTCGCGTCGGGAGGGGAGCGTTTGCGTTCCCCTCTCGCTTTTTGACCGAAAATGGCTGAATACGCCCGAAAGATCTGCAAACGACTCCATGCGTATCTGCGCATGGAAAAACCGTATCGCGGCACCGTCCGCACCATTGCGCCGTACGCGCTCCGACTGGAGACCGATATCGGCGTTGTTTCTGTTTTGTCCAACACCAACTGCCTGCATCCGTTCTCCATCACGGTCAATTCGACCAAGCCGTTCACCGAAACGGATCTGTTCGAGGGGGAAACCGTCCTGCTTCGGGACGAACAGCTTCTGTTCGGTGAAAGCGAGCTTGTGATCGACGTCTCGCAGGCGACGGACATCGAGCTGTCGGTGGACGTGATGCGGACGCTGTTTTTGCCGCTCGATCTGAACCTGCGCATCCGGCACCTGCTCCGCGTGATCGAGGGCGGCGCCGGGACGCATCCATTATGCGCGCTCGTGACCGAAACGCGCATGGATTCCACCTGCGAATCGGTCCGAAAGCTGCTGCCCGCGCTGCACGAAGCCGTGTACGAGCAGGAGCTTGACGCCTGCCGCTCGGCGGGCGCTGCGCTTGCAGGGTACGGAAACGGCTTAACGCCCGATTCCGACGATCTGCTGGAAGGCTATTTTGCGGGCTATGCGGCGCTGTCGATGGCGCTCGGCCGGACGCGGGAACGGGTTCGTGCGATGACGCGCGAGATCGCGGCAGCCGCTGCCGAGCATACGAACGACATCAGCGCGGCGCTGCTGCTGCAGGCGGGCGAGGGACTTGTCAACGAGGACGTGTTCCGGCTGCTTTTGAGCCTGTTTTCCGACGTGCCGTACCGCACGCTGACCGCCGACGCCGCGCGCGTGGCAAGGAGCGTTGCGCCGTCCGGCGTCAACCTGCTTGTCGGCATCTGCCTCGCCGTGATGAACCAGTACATTCCGGCAAAAACCGTATAGGAACATTTGCTTTGCCGCCCTTTTCGGGCGGCTTTTTTCATTTCCGAACTTGTTCCTGCGAGGGGAATAGAATTTACAACTCTGTTACAACTTTTTTGATATACTCACGGTATGGCAAATATTCTGATTGTTGAAGATGAGAAGGCGATCA
>CADAQS010000041.1 GCA_902790115.1 uncultured Eubacteriales bacterium
TATGGATGCGATCGGGCGATTCTGAAGGCAAAAAGCCCTTCCTGCGGAAAGGGACGGATCTATGACGGCACCTTTTCCGGAACGTTGACGGACGGAAGCGGCTTAACGGCCGAGCTGCTGGAACAAAACGGGATTGCGGTAGAAGTGAGAGAATGACGGAGGAGACCCATGGACAACAACACGATTTTAGTCATTGATGACGACAGAAACATTCTTGCGATTATTGAACTGTATCTCAGAAAAGCCGGCTTTGAAGTTGCCACCTGCACGACCGGTTACGATGCGATGCAGATTTTCCGTACCATTCGCCCGACGCTGGTCGTTCTGGACGTCATGCTGCCCGGACAGGACGGATGGTCGATCCTGCACGAGATCCGGCAGGAGAGCACGACCCCGGTCATTATGCTGACTGCCAAGGGTGACACCGGTGAGCGTGTCCGCGGACTTGAACTCGGTGCAGATGATTATATTGCAAAACCGTTCGATTCCAATGAACTGGTTGCCCGCATCAAGGCTGTGCTTCGCCGCTTTGCACCGCCCGCAGATACCGAGCGGTATGTGGAGTTTCCGGATCTTCAGATTTCGCTGGAGAATTATTCGGTCGTTCTCGACGGCGTTCAGATCGACATGCCGCCCAAAGAGATCGAGCTTTTGTACTTCCTCGCTTCGCACAGCGGCAAGGTGTTCACGCGTGAGCAGCTTTTAGAGCAGGTCTGGGGATTTGACTTTTTCGGCGATTCCAGAACCGTCGACGTGCATGTAAAGCGGATCCGGGAAAAGCTCGGCGAACGCGAATCCTGGCAGCTGAAAACCGTTTGGGGCGTCGGATATAAGTTTGAGATCCGTCAGTAAGGAAGTTCATGCGTAAGCTTCGCTTCCGGACCATCTTTTCGCGCATGCTGTTTCTGCAGAGCGCTACGGCGCTTGCGGTGATTCTGCTGATCGGCATCGTGCTGACCATGGTGGTTCGTATTCAAAATGTGCAGGACATCCGGTCCGTACTATATGACAAATCCCTGGCGGTCGAGAATGCGATGCGTTCGGAGGAGGATCCGGACACGGCGCTTTCGATGATTGCCGGTCAGAGTGATCTTTTGATCGAACGGATCGACACACATGGATCCGTTCGATCGTACTATGCAGACCCGCGCTGGCAGAAGTATTCCGAATACGGCGTCGACCGGACGGCCTATGAAGAGGTGCGGAGAACGGCTGGAACCAGCGGAGATTATCTCCGGCACTATTTCCGGCAGGCATCGATGCCGATTCTGACTCTGTACCGGTCAATGGAAACGGACGGCGAATCCTCGGTTCTGCTGCTGCATGCGGATCTTTCCGGACTGAACCGCCATACGAGCGAGCTTCTGCTCTGGACGTCGCTGATCTGCCTGCTTGCGTTCCTTGCGGCTGTTCTGGTTTCCTATTACAGCGCGCATCGGGTTATCGATCCGTTTGTTGAAATCAACCACATCGTGCAATGCTATTCCCGCGGCGATTTTTCCCAGCGTATCGCGTTGACCGGCAAAGACGAGGCCGCACAGCTCGGACGCAGCTTCAATGAGATGGCGGAGCAGATCAAGGACCTGGACAACACGCGCCGCAGCTTTGTCGCAAACGTGTCCCACGAGCTCCGTTCGCCGCTGACCTCGATGAAGGGCTTTCTGGAGGCGATGCAGGACGGAACGATTCCGGAGGAGAATTATTCCGAATACATTGGGATCGTGCTCGGAGAAACGCGCCGCATGGCGACGATGGTCAACGACCTGCTGGATCTGTCCCGCATCGAATCCGGCATGATCGAACTGCAGTATGAAGTCTTTGACATCAACGAGTTGGTCCGGAGGACGCTGATCACGTTCGAGACGCGGCTTGCCGAAAAGAACATGGAAATGGACGTCCGGTTTGCGCAGGAACAATGCTATGTCTATGCCGACAGCGCCAAGATCGGGCAGGTTCTCCGTAACCTGATCGACAACGCGATCAAGTATTCCGGCGAAGGAAATACCGTCGGTGTATCGACCTATTCGATGCGAAAAGAGGTCTATGTAACGGTGAAAGACAACGGTGTCGGGATTCCGCAGGAGGACATTCCGCACGTGTTTGATCGCTTTTATAAGGTGGAAAAGGCGCATACACCGTCGCCGCAGGTCGGTTCCGGCCTCGGTTTGTCGATCGTAAAGCGCATCATTGAACAACACGGACAAACCATCACCGTGCGCAGCGCAAGAGGGCGCGGAACGCAGTTCACGTTCTCCTTGGAGCGCGCCGGCATGATGAAACGAGTAACGGACGGAGGAAAACACAATGGCACATAAACCGGTCTCGTATCCGGCAGACTATCGGAACGATCCGACCCTTCGGCGCGGTCATCGCGGCGGGCTTGCGATCGTATGGACTCTTTTGGTATTGATTCTGATTTCGGCGGTTTTGATTACCGTTCTCGGCACCAGCCGCCGGAACGCGATCCGGAAAGCGGTTGAGGAAGGCATTCCTTTCGGAACCTTCGAGCCGTTTTATCCGCATTCGACGCAGATTCCGGATCCTATGACGGAGAAAGAGAATGCAAAGGACGAGCTTTCCGATCCGACTTCCGTTCCCGAGCCGACCAAAGCGCCGGTATTGGATCCGAACTTTATGGATCACGCAGCGGAGCCGTTTGCCGAAGCGTTCAAAGGGCTCCCCGACGTCATCGAAGCGGTTGCGCCCGGTGTTGTCGGCGTGATCAACTGGCAGCCGTTTGAAAACGGCAAGTCGAACAAGCTGGTCGAATGGGGCAGCGGATCCGGATTTGTGGTCACGACCGACGGATACATTCTGACCAATCAGCACGTCATCGAAGGCGCCAAAAAGATTTCCGTGAAACTGTATTCCGGCGATGAGCACGAGGCGACGCTGATCGGCGCCGATAAGACGAGCGATATCGCGGTTCTGAAGATCGACGCGGAAGGCCTTACGGCACTGCCGAAGGGCGATTCCGACAAACTGCGCGTCGGGGAATTCGTTTTTGCGGTCGGCGATCCGGTGCAGAGTGAGCTCAGCGGCTCGGTCACGTTCGGCATTATCAGCGCAAAGGCGCGTTCGATCAACATCGACGGGTTTACCAATAGCTATCTGCAGACCGATGCGGCGATCAATCTCGGCAACAGCGGCGGTCCGCTGATCGATCTCAACGGCTGTGTCGTTGGCATGAACAGCGCCAAAAGCGTAACTGCCGGATATGACGCCGCCGGCCAGGCGATTGCGGCGGAAGGGATCGGCTTTGCACTGCCGATCAATCGCGTCTGGGAGATTGCTTCGCAACTGATTTCGACGGGTGCCGTGCCGCGTCCCGGTATCGGCATCACGATCACGCAGTATATCGCGGATTATGCAGCGCCGGATACCGAACTGCGGCCGTACGTCAACAGCGTAACGCCGGGAGGACCTGCGGATCTCGGCGGCATGAAGGAAAATGACGTGATATTAGCGGTGGACGGCATCGCGATGGCGGATAAGGACGAGATTGTAGAGTATATCCGGGAGCATACGGCGATCGGACAGGAGATCACCTTTACGGTTCTCCGCGGCGATCAGGAACTCGACCTGAAGATTGTTGTCGGAGACTTAAACCGCATGCCGTAATTCTTCCAGTTAGGAGAGGTATGAACCAAAGAGCACTGGTTGCTTTGGAATTTGATAAGATCCGCACGCAGTGTGCTTCGTTCGCTGCTTCCGAGATCGGGAAAGCCATGGTGGAGGAATTGACGCCGGTTTCCGATCTGGACGCGGCGCGTCAGCTTCTGCGTCAGACATGGGAGGCGGACGCGATCTATCGCCGTATCGGCCGTACGCCGGTGGAGAGCTTTCCGGATCTGCGGAACACCTTACGGCGCGCGCACGCGGCATATTCGCTTTCGATCGGCGATCTTCTCGGCATCTGCAGGTGCCTGTCGGTCAGCCGGCAGGCACGTGAAACCCTGCACGAAGGGGAGGAAGAGAGCGAACTGGCACGCCTTGCAAATCCGCTGTCTTCGCATCGGTCGATCGAGGACGAGATCACCCGCTGCATTCTGTCGGAGGAAGAGATCTCTGACAATGCTTCGCCTGCGCTTTCCAGGATTCGCCGTCAGATGCGGATCACCAATGAGCGTGTACGGGACAAGCTGAACAGCATCATCAAGAGCTCCACCTATCAGAAGTATCTGCAGGACCCGATCATTACCATGCGCAACGGTCGGTACGCCATACCGGTCAAAGCGGAATTCCGGACGCAGATCGGTGGTCTGGTGCACGATCAGAGCAGTTCCGGACAAACACTGTTCATCGAACCGACAGCCGTTGTGGAACTCGGAAACGAGTACAAGCGCTTGCTTGCGGAAGAGAAGCAGGAGATTGAACGAATCCTTGCGGGACTTACCGCACTGGTCGCGCCGTATGCGGATGAACTGTACAACAGCCTGCTTTTGCTCGGCAAAATTGACTGCATTTTTGCAAAAGCGGTTCTTGCACGTGAGATGACAGCCTACTGCCCGCGCCTGAACCGGGATAATCTGATCCGGATTCAAAATGGCCGACATCCGCTGATTGACAAGAAGACGGTTGTTCCGATTTCCGTCTGGATCGGCGACGGCTACAATACGCTGATCATTACGGGACCGAACACCGGCGGCAAGACCGTAACGCTGAAAACGGTCGGTCTGTTTACGATGATGGCGGCATCCGGTATGTTCCTGCCGGCCGACGAGAACAGCGATATTGCAGTGTTCGACGAAGTCTTTGCCGACATCGGCGACGAGCAGTCGATCGAGCAGTCGCTGTCCACCTTTTCCGCGCACATGACCAACATCGTCGGGATCCTCCGGGATACCGATGATAAGACGTTGGTTCTTTTGGATGAACTCGGCGCGGGGACCGAGCCGAACGAGGGAGCAGCGCTCGCGCAGGCAATTTTGGAACATCTGCAAAAGAGCGGAGCAGTCACGTTCGCGACGACACATTACAGCGAAATCAAGGCGTTCGCGCTGACGCATGAGGGCATGCAAAACGCCTCGATGGAATTTGATGTGGACCGGCTTTGCCCGACCTATCGGCTGTTTATCGGCATCCCGGGCAAGTCCAACGCATTTGAGATCAGCAGCCGTCTCGGCATGTCCGATGAGATCATCGCCCGCGCAAGGGAGTTCCTTGAAACGGAAGACATTGCCTTTGAGGATGTGTTGAGCGGCGCGGAGCAGCAGCGAAGAGCAGCAGAGGAGTCCGCTCTGCAGGCGGATGCCGAACGCGAACGCGTGAAAGAGCTTCGTGTGGAACTGGAAGCGGAGAAGAAAAAACTGCGTGACGAGCGCGCTTCGATCCGGGAACGCGCGCGGGAAGAAGCGCGTTCGTTTGTTAAAGATACGCGCCGTGAAATGGAAGCTCTGATCTCCGATCTTCGCAAGGTTGAAAACATCGACCGCAAAGCGCTTGAACGCGCGGTGCAGGGATCGCGGGACGCGCTCCGGAAAAAGGAGGAGTCCCTCTACGAACAGGGAGAAACGATCGATACCGCAGGTTCGGTGCCGAGCAGCGTGACGCGCGGTCAAAAGGTACATGTCGTCAGCCTGAACGGCGACGCGACCGTGCTGAAGCCGGCTGACAGCAAAGGCATGATTCAGGTGCAGGCCGGCGCGATCAAACTGTTTGTGCCGCTTTCGGATCTTCGAATTCCCGAGAATTCGGTTAAGGCGGACAAGCCGGTCACGCGTCCACGGGAGATCATGACCGACATTAAAACATTGAAGTACGAACTGGATCTTCGCGGCTACCTTGTGGACGACGCGATCCTGGAGATCGACGCGTTCATCGATCAGTGCGTCATGGCTGGGCGTAAAGAGTTCAATATCATTCACGGCAAGGGCACCGGCGCACTTCGTGCAGGCGTACAGTCCTATCTGAAAACGCATCCTCGCGTCAAGAGCTTCCGGATTGGTAACTACGGCGAAGGCGATGCCGGGGTGACGGTCGTCACACTGAAATGAGTTGGGAGGAAACAAAATGAAACGGGTCTATCTGCTGATCCTGGCAGCCGTTCTTCTGATCGGTGCGGTTGCGTTCGGCGCGGTCGGTGTCGTTCATTGGATCAACCGGGCCGAGCAAACCGAGATCACGGACTATGGCATGATGACGTTCTATGTCAGTTCGTTCGGGACGGCCTCGGCGTATGATGACAACGGCAAGAGCGAGGAGAGCATTCCGCTTCGCTACGTCGAGTATCGGACGGAGGACGGTCGGTTTTCGTTTTTGCGCGAGCTCAGCGAACAAGAGTATTTCGATTTTGAGTTTGCAAGGGAGACCGAAGCGGAGCATCGCTCGATTCAGCGGTATGTCTACACCTATTTCGACAACAACGGAGACCTGCAGGTGATTACGCAGGAACAGAATCTTTCTGACAATCAGCTGCGCGAGATCATCGGAAACACCGAACACATTTCTACGCTGCAGTATTTGGCGTTCGCAGTGATCCTGCTGCTGGGCGGCGGATATCTGCTGGCAACGGGAATGCAGCGGCAAAAAGAAAAGCCGGAAAAGAAACCGGCTCAGGAATCTGCTGAAAATTGAATCAATTGCTCCCAATCGGGACAGGCGCGGCCGCCTGCGTGCATCACACAGTACGCACCGGCCGCGTTCGCATACCGGTTCGCCTGTCGAAGCGGTGCGCCGCGCATCCGGGCAGCGATCCATCCGGCGTCATAGGTATCTCCGGCACCGATCGCGTCGACCACGGGAACCGGGAAGGCAGGGCAGGGAATGGTTTCCGTTTCCGTGTACAAAACGGCTCCGTTGCTGCCGTCGCGCGCAATTACGATGCGTCCGCCTTCGGTCAGCATGCGAATCGCATCGGGTTCAAAACTGCCGCAAAGAAGCGGAAGTTCATCGGTCAGCGACCCGAAAAGCACATCACAGGCTTCAAAAGCCTGACGGAGGTTCCGATAAAAGAAAGCGTCGCCGCGCGCCTCGATCCGCGCATTGATATCAAAAGAGACTGGGATTTTGCGCGCACGACACTTGCGCATGAGAGCAAGCTGCACGGAAGCCGCAGGGTCTTCCCGAAGCAGAACGCCGCTGCAGTGCAGCCATCCGATCGAATCGAGAATATCGGATGGCAGCTGATCCTGCGTGACCTGATGCTGCGAAGCGTGCGTCCGCTGTGTGCAAAGTGCCGTTCGTTCGCCGTTCTCATCGACGATGATAGCGATCAACAGCGTTGGAATCCCGCGTTGAATTTTCAGCATCGAGACATCCACGCCGCTCCGCCGCAGTTCTTCTTTAAGCGTGTACCCGTATGCGTCGTCGCCGCAGGTTCCGCAGAACTGCACCGGAATCCCGAGCTTCGCGAGTCCTGCCGCGGTATTCGCCACGCTGCCGCCGTGCGAGAAAACGACTTCGGTTTGTGACGGATCGACCGGTTCCTTCCGGGCAGCCCGCCGCGCGGCGCCGTAGGGCAGAATCAGATCGGCACAGATATCGCCGAAGCAAAGGACTGGTTTCATAGTCTCTCCTATTCGGAAACGAAAGGTTTATCGATTTCGATGACGGCGTTGTACCGCTCGGAAACACTCTGAATGCGTTCCTTAAGAAGCGTTCGAAGCGTTTCCTCATCGGTTTTGCAGTCATACGGAACGACGACGTCAAAGAGAACTTTGACACGCGTTCCTTCCGGAATCATGTGAAAATCGTGCAGCGACAGACGCGGATCGATCAGCGCAAGATAGCTGGTTATGTCTTCTTTGCAGCGCAGCACTTCGGGATCGTTTGTCGTGATCGGATCCGGATGAATGGTCGCAGTGCAATCGAACTTTTCCCGAAGCCTTTGTTCGACCCGGTCGATGCGCTCGTGGACGGTGCGGATGTCGTCGGAGTCGGGCACCTCTACGTGCAGGGAAAGCATGCGCCGCCCGGGACCGTAGTCGTGAATGATCAGATCGTGAACGCCGTAGATGCCGTCAAACGACAGCACCTCCTGCACAATCGCCTGCACCAGCTCCTTGGCTGGCGGTTTCCCAAGCAGCGGGGAAAGCGTTGCCTGAAAGGACGTGATTGCTGTGTACAGAATAAAGACTGAGACTGCAGCGCCGCACCATGCGTCAAGCGGAAAACCGCTCGGGAGCGAAACGAACCGGGTAATCAGGGAGCAGATCAAAACCACCGAAGTGGAAACCATGTCGCCGAGGCTGTCGAGCGCGGCAGCTTGCAGCGTTTCGGATTCGATCCGCTTTCCAAACCCGCGGTTGTAGACAAACATATACAGCTTGACCAGAAGCGAAGCACAAAGGATCGCAACGGAAAGCCCGAAGTGTGCCGCAAACGGCGTTTCACCGCCGTACAGAATTACGCCGACGGAATCCTTCAGCAGCTCGTAGCCCATCATCAGGATCAGAATCGAGACGACAAATCCGGCGATGTATTCAAAGCGTCCGTGTCCATAGGGATGGTCGGAGTCCGGCTTTTTGCGTGAGAGCCGGAAGCCGATCATCGAGATCAGGGAACTGAGGGAGTCGGTCAGGTTGTTGAACGCGTCCGCCGAAATTGCCACTGATGCCGACAGCAGACCCGCTGTATACTTTCCGGCAAACAGGAAAAGATTCAGAACGATTCCCGCAACGCCGCAGAGCGTCCCGTATGCGCTGCGCACATCGGGATTCTGCAGGTTCCGATAATCCTTAATCAACCGTTTTGCCAAGAGTGTAAGCATGTTCCAAACTCCTTTCCGCAGCAATTATACCATTGTATGCTTTTTTTCGCAACCGGAGTGCACAGATTCGGCACGAAGTTCATAAAAACTGTTTTCATTTTTGAAGACCTGTGATATACTATAAAAAACGAAAGGAGAAAGGTGATGGAAACTTTGTTCGGACCGCTGTGGATTCCGTGTCTGGTCTGTTTCCTGATCGGCATGGTTCTGCTGATTACAGAGCTGTGCCTTCCGGGATTCGGGATCGCCGGCTGCTCGGGTTTTCTTTGTTTCTTTGCGGTGATCGTCATGCAGTACATGACAAATACGCCGCTGAAAGCTACGCTCGTCTCATTTGCTTCGGTGGCGGTGATGGCCGTTCTTGCTGCCTTGTTTATCCGATCGATTAACAAAGGCATGCTGTTCCGCTCTCCGATCGTGTTGAAGGAGAACATCACGGCAGAGTCGTCTGCATTGGACGCATCTGCCCGTGGTGAACTGATCGGAAAGACAGGCGTTGTGGAAACGACGCTCCGTCCTGCCGGCACCGTTCTGATCGACGGAAAGCGGTACTATGCCAAGACGACCGCGAGCTTTCTGGAGAAGGGAACGTCGGTCCGCGTGACCGCGGTCGACGGCCTGGATATCGTTGTCGAATGAAGTACTGTAAAAAATGCGGCGTGCTGTACACGACGGACGTTTGCCCGAAGTGCGGCATTGTTCCGCCTGAATCGCAGACGGAGGAGCAGGCGCCTGCGGACAAGCAAACGGTGAAACGCCAATGGCTTGCGCTTTTGATCGGCATTCCCGCGTTTATTCTGGTGATCATGTTGATCGTGTATCTGTTCCGGACTATAACTGCTTAAGGAGGATTCTATGAAAGCATTACTGAACACTGCGTTGCTGTTGGAATTCAATTTCCTGTATATTCCGGTAGCAATTCTGATTCTGGTCCTTTTGATCATTTTCTTCACGTTCGTTCCGGTAGGACTGTGGATTTCGGCCAGCGCGAGCGGCGTTCGGATCGGTCTGTTCCAGCTGGTCGGCATGCGCATCCGTAAGGTCAGCGCGGCCGACATCGTGAACCCGATGATCAAGGCGACCAAAGCAGGCCTGGACATTCCGATGAACAAACTGGAAGCGCATTATCTCGCCAAGGGCGGCAAAGTCAACGGCAAGGCAAGCGTCAACCGCGTGGTCGATTCCCTGATCGCGGCACAGCGCGCCGGAATCCCGCTCGACTTTGAACGTTCGTGCGCGATCGACCTGGCCGGACGTGATGTCCTGAACGCGGTGCAGATGAGCGTCAACCCGAAAGTCATTGAGACCCCGATCATCGCCGCCGTCGCTATGGACGGTATCGAGCTTCGCGCAAAAGCCAAGGTCACGGTGCGCGCCAACATCGACCGACTGGTCGGCGGCGCAGGGGAAGAAACGATCATCGCGCGTGTCGGTGAAGGCATCGTTACGACGGTCGGTTCGGCCGCAAGCCATAAGGAAGTTCTCGAGAACCCGGATCTGATCTCGCGTACCGTTCTCGGCAAGGGACTCGACGCAGGAACCGCGTTTGAGATTCTTTCGATCGATATCGCAGACGTGGACGTCGGCAGAAACGTCGGCGCACAGCTGCAAATCGATCAGGCGGAAGCCGATAAGCGCATTGCTCAGGCCAAAGCTGAGGAGCGCAGAGCGATGGCTGTTGCACAGGAGCAGGAGAACATCGCTGCCGTGCAGGGCATGCGCGCCCGCGTGATTGAGGCGGAGGCAGAGGTCCCGAAGGCAATCGCTGCGGCATTCCGCGAGGGGAAACTCGGCGTAATGGATTATTATAACATGCAGAACGTGATCTCCGATACCGAGATGCGGAATGCGATCAGCAAGTCCACGGCTCCGGCACAGCCGAAGAAGGACGCCTGATGGAACTGATTCCGATTCTGTTTCTGGGCATGGTATTCCTGTTCTCCTTTGCAACATCGAAGACGTTAAGAAAACGGCTGGAGGAACAAAGAAGACATGAAGCGGAAGTGCTTCGTGCACAAAATCAAAGCCAGCCTGCGCAGCAGAATCCCGTACAGCGACCCGCACAGCCGGTCAGAACCGTTGCTTCAGAGAAACCGGTGACACCGACACAGCCGAAAGCGGCAGTCTGTGTGCAGCCGACCCAAACGGTTAAACCGACTATGACAAAACCGGCTCCGGAGCAAAAAAACATGCAGCAAAGACCTGTGCAGAATGCAGAACCGGAGAAGGCGGAAAGCGGATCGCTGTTGAACTGGAACGAAAACTCCGCATTGCAGGGTATCATCTATGCGGAGATCTTAGGGAAACCAAAGGCACTGAGACACTGAATGGAACAAGCAAAAACAGCACGTATCTGGATCACATCCCTGCTGATGGCGGCCCTGGTTGCTTTCTATGGGTATTGGTTGGTAACGGAAACGCCTGCCTATTGGGAGACGTTTCTGTTTGTTACGCTGCTGTTTTTGCTTTTTGTAATTGCATTGATCCGGTTTGTTCCGTATCTGCAGATCTATCTCGCAACAGGTTCGGAACCACATCTGGAACGTGTCGGCGATCGGACATATCGCCGCTGCGGTGTTCGGGAGCTTGCAAAGGTGATCCTTCTGATCGTGTTGTTGCGGCTTCTGCAGATGCTGCTGACCTATCTGATCCATCTCTATCTGTTCGGATATACCGATACCTTTCTGACGGTTCAGCGGCTTTGGCTTGACTTCTTCCATGCGGAATATACCTTCCCGGCCTATCCGCTGCTGTCCAACATTTTCTGGTTCGTATCTTTCAATTTCAACCACGCAAGGTTTCTTGCCTCGTACGCGTTCACGGCGCTTGCCGGCGCAACGCTGTATTACTGGACATTGTTGGATTTCGACCGGCCGGTGGCGCGTCGCGTGCTGCTGTACTTCTTCCTGATGCCGGCATCCTGTCTGCTGCTCGGAACGCTGCCGGACAGCCTGTTGCTGCTATTCAGTCTGCTGTGTCTGATGTTTGCCCGTAAGAAACGGTTCGTTCTCGGAAACATCTTTGCCATGCTCGCCGTTATGACACATATTTTCGGCGTACTGCTGTTTGTTCCGAATATCATTGGCTTTATCGAGAAGCTGATTGCGGAGCTGATTCCGCTCGGCTTTGCGGCTGTGATGCTGTACAGCCGCATTCAGTTCGGTTCTTCCACTGCGCTGTTTCGTACGGCGATGGATGCATACGGATATGAGCTTTCGACGCCGTTCCATTCGGTCGCGGCGCTTGTCGATCGTTTCTTGACAGCAATGCACACGCTGGAGGGGGAAGCACTTCTAAAGGAGCTCGGTACGGTCATTCCCAACATGGTTTATCTGGTGATCGGCGGAGTGCTGCTGGTGTTTGCTTCCGGCAGGATTCGGACGTCCTATATCGCGTATATGCTAGTTGCCTATACTGCCGTACTTTGTACCGGGACGGTGAGCGAAGCGCCGAGACTGCTGTCAATTTGCGTTCCGTTTGTACTGACGCTGTCGCTGGTTACGAAACAGAAATGGCTTCATCGGCTGCTGTATGTGCTCAGCTTTATTGTCTTTTTGCTGTACCTCACGGCGGTGGTCGGCGGTTATACCCACTACGGCAGATGAGGCGGGATTGACAAAATTCAAAAACGGATTACAATAAAGAACAGGCGATTGTGGTGGAACGGCATACACAACAGACTTAAAATCTGTCGGCGAAAGCTTGCGGGTTCAAATCCCGCCAATCGCACCATCTTTTGAACACGAAAAAAGCCCTGAATTCTGGGCTTTTTCGTTTTTTAGATGTGTGATTGATGCGCTTTGAAAGCAACAAAAAAGACACCATTCTCAAAGCTTATGTTTGCAGGAATCTTCTTATGGAAAAGCATCAGCTGTCGTTGAAAACAGCTGCTGTATCCCGCATGATTTCGGTTTACGACTGTTCCGAAACGAATCCGTCCCGTACAGTAACTACTCAAAAATCTTGCATTCCTGATACAAATGACTTCCGGGATCGATTTCTATGGACCGATCAGGTTCATACCCTTGTAATTGCTGCGTTTCCTTCCAGGAGATCAGATACAGACGACCGTCAAGATTTTCTATGCTCATAAAAGTCCAATAAAGCAATCCCGGCAATTCCTGGAAAGGATATTCAACCACGTGCGGCTGGTGTTCCGACTCCGGGATCTGTACCGAATCTCCGGAGGAAGGCAGCTTCTCCATGAGCGCGAGCAGTTCCGTTGTAGCAGCATTGGAGAGATGCAGCTCAAAACCATCCAAGTCGATCGTGAAGCTTCCGTTTTCGAAATCGGGTTCGGGAAGGGGAATATCGGAACGAATGAATTGACCGTAGAACACGTCCGGAACATACGCCCAGATTACACGCTCCTCGGGGTCGCTTGTGTACACGCGGACTTCCGTCGGTACGTTCTTGACTTTCCCGATTGCAAAAGCATTTGCGGTGGAAACATAATAAGGGTATGTCAGCGGTTTGTATCTTCGATTAAGAGAATCCAACATTCCGCTGCCCGGAACGTATTGGAAGGTATACCAATGTCCGTTCCCGGCTGCCGGTGTCTCTGCCTGCTTTTCGCTAACTGGCGCTGTCGGCTGTTCTGCCATCGGTGCAGCAGGCTGTTCCGTTGTCGTAACTGTCGGTTCTTGGGTAACTGCTGCGGTCGGCTGTTCCATGGGAGACTGCGTGACCGGCGCAGTCGGCACAGCTGCAACAGGCGCTGTTTCGTCGGGTTCCGTTTTCGGGTTTGTCAAAAAGCAAACAGCCAGAACAGCGCAAGCGAGAACTGCGACAATGATGACCCATAACAGCGGCTTTTTATAATGCAAAACTGATGTAACGCGATTCTTAACGCCGGTTTCGCCGAACGCCAGAGAGAAGATCGTGACGACGCGACGGGGACGGCTGCAGTCGAGCAGCGCCTGAGAATAGGCTGCGCGGCATTCCTTATCCATTTTCGCAATCACTTTTTCGTCGCAGGAGGATTCGATGTCGCGGCAGAACAGGAAATAGGCAATCCAGCATAGCGGGTTGAACCAATGTATGGCAAGGATCAGAAAACCAATCGGTTTCCACCAATGATCGCCGCGCAGGAGGTGCGCCTTCTCATGCTTCAGAACGTTATCACGCGTCACGTTCGAAAGACCGGAGGGAAGGTAGATGCGCGGACGAAACACACCGAGAATGAACGGAGAATTCACTTCATCACAGACATATACGCCGTCTTCCAGCATAATTGCAACGGACACGGTATGCTTTGCGCGAAGAAAGGAAGCAAACAGAACTGTGAGCATCGCTGCAATTCCGATGATCCATACGATCGATGCGATATAGCTGACCACCTGCAGCGGGTTGACGCTGGCATCCGGATTCGGCGCAAACTGTCTCGCTATGACGGGGTTTACGACTTGATTGAAAACAGGGATCCCCGTTTGCAGTGCGGGCTCCTTCATCATGGCAATGTTATTCGGAATCACCTCGTCTGCAGGGAGCAGACTGACGGAACTTTCGATCGAGAACGGCAGCACAAGACGGATTGCTGTAATCGCCCAAAGAAGGCATCGGGTCCACTTCGGCGCATTTCGGAGCAAAAGACGCATCAATAAAACCGCAACAATTAAAAAGCTTGCGGAAATGCTCATATTCAAAACTTTCAAAAACACCGTATCCATCTTAATCCTCCGTTCGATATCGGTTGATCATGTCCTGAATTTGATCCACTTCCTTTGAAGACAGTCCCCGGCCTGACATAAAAGCTGCGAAGAACGCAGGCAAAGAACCGTCGAAGGAATCCTCGACAATCTGTTTGCTGCGCTTTGCATAGAACGTTTCCTTCGCAACAAGCGCATGAACCGTGCCGCCTGTGTTTTCAAACAGACCTTTGTCGCATAGCTTTCGAAGCACGGTGTAGGTCGTCGATTTTTTCCATCCCCATTTTTGCGTGCAAAGCTTAACCAATGTGCCGGATTCAATCGGTT
>CADAQS010000042.1 GCA_902790115.1 uncultured Eubacteriales bacterium
AAAGCGTCAGGATCGGGCAGCAGTTCCAAAAGCGCTGCGCCGGTCGGCGTGCAGAGTTCTCCTTCAACCTTGCCGCCGTAGATCGGAACGCCGCGCAAGAGGTATGCCGTCGCCGGCGCAGGAACCGGCAGGATGCCGTGCGCGCAGTGCACCGTTCCGCTTCCGACATGCACCGGCGTTGCAAGGACCTGTTCCGGTGCGAGCCGCTCCATCAGAAGGCATACCGCCGTGATGTCCGCGACCGCGTCGAGCGAGCCGACCTCGTGAAAATGTACTTCGTCGACCGGACGGTTATGCACATGCGCCTCGGCTTCGGCAATCAGCCGGTATACCGCGATCGCGTCGGCCTTGACGCGATCCGAAACGGTAAGGCCGCTTATGATTGCTTCGATCGAATGCAGCGAACGATGCCCCTGATGATGTTCCTGATCGTGATGTGCTTGCCCGTCATGACGGTCGTGCTCATGCGAATGTTCGCGATTCTGCGCGTTCATCGGCTCGAATTCGTCGATGCCGTTCACGCGAACCGATATATGCGTTCCCGTGATGCCGCTGCGCACAAGAGCGGATTTTTGATACACGACGTGTTCTAATCCGATCCGGTTGAGCTCCTCCACAAAAGCGTCAGGATCGGGCAGCAGTTCCAAAAGCGCTGCGGTCAGCATATCGCCCGCTGCGCCCATGGTACAGTCCAAAAATATGGTTTTCATTTCGTTTTCTCCCGGTTGTTTTCCATCAGTCCCGCCTTTTCCGGTGCGAACACGACGATCGAATCCGCACAACATGCAAAACGATGCCTTGGACGCATACCGCACCAGCAAGGATCATTTTGAAGGGAAACGGCGTTCCCATACGTCCGAGCAGAGCCCGCTTGGCATCGCTCCAGACGATCCGCCCGGCAATTATTGCCGAAGGCAGCGCACCGTACACGCTCTACGGCTTGCGGGACTGCAGCGAGTCAATCTTTCCGGAAAGCCGTACTGTCTGCAAGGCATCCGTGCTTTTGCGGATTCCATCCCTCGAATAGCGATCCGGCACAAGCGAACGGTCCACGGTATCGACCTGTTCGCGCGTCGGGATCGAGGTTGCGGCGCCTTTGCGCGAAACGCTGATGCCGCTTGCAATCGCGGCGGTCTGCAGTGCCTTTGCCGCCGATTCGCCGCCGAACAGCGACGCAAGGAAGTATCCGGTAAAGCAGTCTCCCGCCGCCGTCGTATCGACCGTCTGCGTGCAATAGATGCCGCACTCCGTTTTGCTTCCGTCCGAGGCGGCAAACACCGAGCCGCGGTGTCCGAGCGTCATCAGCACGTTGATGCGCGGATAGCGTTCGCGCACCGTTTTTAAGATCTCGTCAAACGGCGTGCCGTCCGGGCAGTTCGCAATCGCCGCCGCTTCGACCTCGTTGACGAGCAGATAATCCACGCAGCCGAAGTCGCACGCGTCCAGCGCCGCGTTGAACGGCGACGGATTCAGCACCACGGTCATGCCCTTTTGGTGCGCGGCACGGATGATATAATCCAGCGAAGAAATCTCGTTTTGCAGCACGATCCGATCCCCCGCGCCGAAACCAGAGAGCACGCGATCCGCATCCTCGTGCGTGATCGTGCCGTTTGCGCCGGCAAGGATGATGATGCAGTTATGCCCGTCTCGGTCGACCTGAATGATTGCATGTCCGCTTGCGCCGTCGGTGCGCTGGATGCGGGAAATGTCCACGCCCTCGCTTTTCAGCGGTTCGAGCAGAAAGTCGCCGTCGCTTCCGACCGCGCCGGCCATCGCAACCGGTTCGCCCGCGCGCGCAAGCGCCACCGCCTGATTGAAGCCCTTGCCGCCGCAGAACAGTTCGAGCCGGTCCGCCGTCAACGTTTCGCCGGGCTGCACAAAGTGCCCCACCGTATAGGTGCGATCGATGTTCAAAGAGCCGAACACCAGGGTTTTCATAGGCATCCTCCGTTTTCCGGCACCGCCGCGGCGCCTGTTTCGTCTTTTCCGCTTGCCGTGCGGCTGCTCCTCTGGAAACGAATCGAATCCGCGAACGGCCAACCGGATTTCATCTGCGGGCAGCGCGGACGAAAGACGGATCGTTTTTGCGAACCGGATTACCGGATAGACCGACGGATCGCCGATGCCGCATGTTTCCGTTTGGGGCGAATGCAAAGCGCCGGCGTGAAGCCGTTCTTCTGTCCTGCGGTGAGGCCGGCGTTTTTTCATCCAAAGCAATCCCGGATCCCGTCAGGGCTTGTCCGTTCGAATCGGACAAACTGCGGGTCCGGGATCGTTTTTCCGTTCGGAACGGGTCATTTCAGAAGGCTTGCGATATCGATGTTCTCGCCGTCGATCAACACCTTGGCGCCGGCTTTGGCCTGTTGCGACTCGGCATGCGCCAGCAGCCACTTGTTGCACGCCCAAAGGATCTCGTCCTCGGCGTTGTTCGGACGGATCGCGGGCCGATCGCCGTTCGTGCCGCGCGGCAGCACGACCAGCACCTGCGTGCCCGTGTCGGTCTTCGCCTTGCACGGAGCAAAATGCAGCGTCGTCGCATAGACCTCGATCAAAACGCCTTTCGGCACGACAAAGCCGACGACCTTACGGCTGTCGAGCCGTCCGTTTTCGAGCTCCTCACGCTTTGCAAGCAGAAGCACGAAGTCCTCGGTGCCGAGGTTCAGCTCGCTGTCGCGGTGGTACTCAAGACAGTTCAGCTTCGTGTTGCGGCCGTTGCAGTAACCGATCTCGATCGGCATGCCGCCGTAGGCGCGATCCCGCAGCTCCGCCATGACCGGCAGCGCTTCGAGCTTCGGCTCGCTTCTCACATAGACGACCTCGCCCTCGGCGGGCACCGGCGTTTCGTTCTTCAGAACCTGCAAAAGCTCCTTAAGGTCATATCCTTCGAGGATCTGTCCGTACTTTTGGAACAGCGGATCGCTGATCGGCAACAGTTTCATAGTATGTACTCCCTTTCATTCCGGATACGTCCGGTAATTTGTTTCATCACGCGTTCGCAGCGCATTGATCATGCACGGCAGCCCGCCGCCGCAAAAAACCATTTTCAGCAGTCCTTCGAGGATCGGGCGGTTGTCGTTGCACCGCTCGGGCGAGAACGTCAGGCTCTTCGCCGCGCCCGCCTGGATGCCGGTGCGAAGCTCGGTCGGCACCTGTACTGCATAGTACCGATGGATCGGTCTGCCGGCTGAAGGGTCGCCCGTCTTGATGACAGCGCGAACGCTCCTCTCTCCTTTGCCTGTATCATACGCCTTTTACCTACGCTTGGCAAGAGCGCTTTCGTTTTCCGCAAGAATGTTTGCCGATTCCGGATACGAATAAAGCGGCTCGTCCCGGGGAAGGAAGCGAGCCGCAGCGTCGGGAATTCCTGTCTTACATCATAAAAGTATAACTGCCTGTTTTTTTGCAGAATGTCCTTCCGTCCAAAAGCGTGATCATCGCTTCGCAGTTTGCCGGAACGGTGATTTCGAACACGGTTCTGCCGCCCGTCTTTTTCCACGCGCTCTTCACTTCGCCGTAAACGCTTTGATAACAGGCTTCGGCGTGCGTGAGCCGTCCACCGGGTCGCGGCGCGATCGCAAAGCGGTTTTCGCCCGCAACGCGGATGCCGCAGACGGTCTTGAACAGCCATTCACAGACGGCGCCCTTGGAATAATGGTTCAGCGAACCGATGCCGCCGCTTGTGCTGTTCGGGCCCTCCCATGCTTCCCAAACCGTCGTCGCGCCGGCTCTCGGCATCGACAGCCAGCCCGGGATCTGCTCGTTTTCGAGCAGACGGTACGCGGCTTCGATGTCGATCTCCGTGAGCACGTCAAGGATCAGCGGCGTGGAAAGAAAACCCGTGCCAAGCCGCCAGCCGTACCGGTCAAGCGCTTTCAAAAGTCTCGTTTTTGCATACGCAGTCTGCTCTGCATCCAATAAATGCATATACAGAGGACGCACAAGTTCCGCCTGACGGTCGGTATCGAGATCGGCATTTTTTCGGTAGGCGTCCCGGCACCGTTCGGAAAACTTACGAAACCGTTCCGCATCCTCCTGTTTGCCGAGTTCGCCGGAAATCTCCGCCATCAATCCCAATACATACGCTGTATACGCGGTGCTGACCAGCGGGTGCGGTCTGACAAAGTCCTTCCAGTCGTAGGCGCATACATCGGCAGGCTCTGCCCACTCGCCGTAGGACTGCCCCTTTCGCACCATGCCGTCCCGGCCGATGCGCCGGATCATAAAGCCGGCGTACTTTGCCATGCGGTCATAGAACTGTTCGAGGATCGCCCGGTCGCCGTAGACCTTCCAGAACCGGTACGGGTACAGAATCCCGATGTCCGACCAGCCGACCGAGCCGTTCATCGTCCACATATAGAAATCCACGCCGCCGTACGGCGCGATCTGCGGCAGGCGTCCGTCCTTTTTCTGCCAGTCGTACACGTCGGTCAGATACTTTTTGGCAAACGCCGCAAAGTCGGCAAGGCAGCTTGCCGTCCCGAAGAAGATTTGCGCGTCGCCGGTCCAGCCGTGACGCTCGCGCGTCGGGCAGTCGGTCGGCACGTCGAGATGGTTCGACTTCATCGACCACTCCGTAGCGGAAACGAACCGGTTCACCAAGTCGTTCGAGCAAGCGAACGTTCCCGCCCGCTCCATGTCGGAATAGACCGCAATCGCCCGAACCGATGCGGGATCGAACGGCACATCGGTTTCGACCTCGGCATAGCGGAATCCGAACACGGCAAAGGTCGTCCGGTACGCGTTTTCGCCGTCCCTGCAGAAATACTCGATCTGCTGCAGGGGCGTTGTTTTTTTCTTGCCGGAGAGCTGAATATTTTTCAACGTCAGATTGCCGTCCGCGTCCAAAAGCTCGCCGAAGCGCCACAGCATCCGCTGCCCGCGTCTGCCCGACACGGCAAACGCCACATATCCCGCCAGATTCTGTCCGAAATCGAGCAGCAGTTTCCCGTTCGGCGCAGTCGTCATGACGGGCGTAAACATCTCGTGTTCGGTGACCGGCACATTGTTCGATGCGCTCGGAACGACGGTATGCCGCGTTTCCTTCGCCTTGCCCCCATAGGACGGAACGCGCCACGCTTCGACAATCTCGCCGTCCTTGTTGTCGGCAAAGCGGATCGGACCGTCGTTCGACCAATCCCAGGTTTTGTCAGTGCCGACCGTCTGCACCGTGCCGTCGTCGCAGCGAATCTCCAACTGCATCAAAAGCTTCGTTTCGGTGCCGTACTGATTCAGCAGTCCCCACGCGCCGGTGCTGCCGCGATACCATCCGTCGGCAAGCTGTGCGGTCAGTTCGTTTTCCCCCTGCCGCAGCAGGTTCGTAACGTCAAAGACCTGATACTGCACGCGTCTGCGGTAATCGGTGTGTCCCGGCGCAAAGCAGAACGTTCCGACGCGCTCGCCGCAGAGCCGTGCTTCGTACAACCCGCAGGCCGTGGCGTACAGCCGCGCAGAGGTGACCGGTTTGGAAACGAAAAACCGCTTTCTGAAGCAGTCGACCGGATAGCGCAGTTTTTGGTTGACGCGGTAGTTTCCCGTGATCCACTTTGCCATCCAGTCCGCGGGATCCAGCAAACCCGTCTCAAAGAACGCCGACGCCCATTCCCCCGCGACGTCGTTCTCATCCCACAGCTGCACGCGCCAGACGACGCGCTCGCGGCTTGCAAGCTGCTCCGGATAAACCGCGCGCATCGCACCGCTTTCCGTCTTTCCGCTGTCCCACAGGACTTCGCCGCTGCGTTCGCACACGATCCGGTAAGCGGTCTGCGTCACACCGCCGGTGCAGTTCCACATCAGGCGCGGCTGCCCAAGATCGATTCCGATCGGGTTGTTCAGATATTCGGTTCGCAAGCGAATGGCTTTCATGCCTTCGTCTCCCGCCGCGCCGCGATCTCGGCCTGCTCCTTTGGGATGTTCTTTTCGACGTCGAGGAAGAACAGGATCACCGCAAGCGCGGCGCCCGTAAAGACCTCAAGTCCCACAAAGGCGAAGCTGATCACACCGGTCACGCTTTCCGGCTGCTGCATTGCAACGGTCAGAACGCCGTCGGCGGCAGGCTTTAGGGATTCGAGCGCGACCTGCGCGGTATAGCCGTTCTCTGCAAGGAACGCTGCGGCTTCCGAAGTGCTGTTCGCAGTCACCGGCGCAATGTAGCCCGCGGCTGCAAGCATCCAGTTGAATACACCGGTCATGATGCCGACCATCGCAACCGCAATGATGTTGTAGATCGACATCGCCGTGCCGTCGGCGCGGATGTCGGTCTTCCACTCGACGTGATCGAGACAGTCCGCAAACAGCGCCATAAACACGTACGCGCACGGCAGGCCGCCGATGTTTTTGATAAACTGACCGACAAGCACGATGATCAGATGATGCGGGAACAGCCAGCAAATCAGCGAGCCGATCGCATAGATCACAAAGCCCCACATCGTGACGTTGCGCTTGCCGAACTTCTTGGCGAGCGGCCAAACGGCAAAGATGCCGATGCCCATCGGGATGCCGCCGAGCACAGAAACGAGCATTTGCGTGATGCCGTCGTTGTAAGTGCCGAGGACATAGTTGCAATAGTAGACGAGACCGAGATTCTTGAGCGTCACGCCGATCGTATAGATGAAAAAGTAGGCATACATGAGGATCATGTACTTGTCCGTAAACAGCAGTTTCATCTGCTGCCCGAACGAAAGCTCGCTCTGTTCGCCCGCAGCTTCAGCTTCCTCCGTCACACGCTCCTTGGTGAAAAAGTACTCCAAAAGCGTCAGAGGCAGCGCGAGGATCGCAAGGATCGACATCAGCGTAATCCACTTGGCCTGATCGACGCCGATCGCCGGCATAATGACCATCGGGAACACAAGTGCAACAAGAATGCCGCTCATCATGATTGCCGTGATCTGATTGAATACCGACAGCCCGCCGCGTGCCGTGCCTTCGCGCGTGGACAGCGGCACCATCAGGTTGTGGCTCATGTTGAAGATCGTATACGCGAACGAGTAGAACAGGTTGTAGCTGATCATGACCCAGATCGCCTTGACCGTATCGGAGGCGTTCGGCACGGTGAACAGCAGAATGCCCGTGACCGTCACAAGCGGCGCCGACAGCAGCAGCCACGGCCGCGCCTTGCCCTCCTTCGTCTTTGTCCGGTCGATGATCTGCCCCATCACGATGTTTGTGATCGCATCGATGATCTTCGATACGATCGGGAAGATCGTTAAGAACGCGCCTCCCCACAGCGGGGTCAGGTTCAGCACGTCGGTGTAGTATACGTTCAGGTACGTGGCAAGCACCGCGTTCAGCAGCAGCGCGCCGGCCGGACCGATCAGGTAGCCGAGCCACTTCTCCTTCGCTGTCACATTTGGAGTCACAATTTTTGATGCCGGCAGTCTCATGATTCTCTCCTTGAAAAGATTTCGGGAACGCAGAATAGCGCCTGTTCCCGCACGGTTTTGACATCTTTATTATAACAGGCAAGTTGTATAAATGCTTGCATGATTGTATCGTTTTTTGTATAATTGTAAGAGACCGAACGGAGGTTTTTATGGCTGCTTTGGATCTGAAGTACATCTGCGCGCAGATCGGGAATCTGTCCGGGATTCCGGTGCGCATTTTTTGCGGCGAGGAGACCGTCTTTTTCCACACGACCACCGGTTTGCCGGTCGATCCGGCGCTGCTGTACCGGGATGCGCTTCTCGGCATGCCCGGACGGATCGGCTACGTTGCGACCGAGGACTTCCAGTACTTCGGCGTCGTCCGGACCGGAGAATACACAATTGCGATCGGTCCGACACGGCAGGTGCCGAACACCGATCAGGAGCTGCGGCAGATGGCGTTTCGCGCGGACATTCCGAAAGAGCAGATCGACGCCTTTGTGCTCGGCATGAAGAGCATCGTGCGAATGCCGCTGGAAAGCATTCTGCAGATGCTCTGCGTCGTCCACTATGTTCTGAACGGGGAAAAGCTCGAGCTGAGCGATCTGACGGTTCCGGATCCGATGCCGCAGCAGCGCGGCGCCGCGTCCCGCATGCCGGAGGAAGCGCAGCACAACACGCTTGCCGTCGAGGAAACGATCCTCGGCTTTGTCCGGCGCGGTGATACGGATGGTCTGAACCGCTGGCTCGCCTCGGCGCCTGCGGTGCGCGGCGGAACGCTCGCATCCGAACAGCTCCGGCAGCGCCGCAATATGCTGATTGTGACCGCAACGCTCGTTTCCCGCGCGGCGATCGCCGGCGGTCTCGACGCCGAGGAAGCGCTGTCGCTGAGCGACCGGTTCATTCAAAGCTGTGAGCTGATGCCCTCCTCGAAGCAGATTGCATCGCTGCAGTACCGGATGCTTCTGACCTACACGGAACGGGTCGCGCGCGTGCGGCAGGGCCGCCAGCCGACCAAGCTCGCGCTTGCGGTCTCGAACTACGTCTTAAAGCACCTGTCCGAGCCGATCACTGCGGAAGCGATCGCGCGGTCGCTGTACATGAGCCGCCCGCACCTGTCCGCAAAGTTCCGGCAGGAGACCGGACAGACGCTGACCGACTTTATTCTGCAGGAGAAGATCGCGGAAGCCAAACGACTTTTGCGGTACACGGACAAATCGGCCTCCTCGATCGGTGCTTACCTCGGCTTTTCCTCGCAGGGACATTTTTCCAGAACGTTTCAAAAGTATGCCAATGTTTCGCCCAAGGCGTACCGTGAGAAGTTTCAATAAGAAAAAGGCGGAGAGGATCCTCTCCGCCTTTTCGATGCAGATTTGTTTTGTCAGGACGCTTTTTCCGCTGCGCGGTTCGCGGCTGCACGGCTCTTCCAAAGCAGCAGTCCCGCGCCGAGCAGAACGATTCCGATCCCGATCGCGGTGCGCAGGGTCATCGTTTCGCCGAGGAACAGCACGCCGATCAGCGCGGTGACGATCGGCATCAGCAGCAGATACAGCTTGACCTGATACACCTCATGCCGCTGCAGGTTCCGATAGTAAAAGAAGTAGATGCCCGCCTGCGCGAAGCCGCCGAGCGCGATCTGCCACGGACTCTGCGAAACGACCGGGCCGATCCGGTGCAGATCGCCGCTGATCCAAGAGGTCAGCGTAAACAGCACCAGCACGACGAAATTGTTGATGTAGGAGATCATGTCCGGATCCGCGCCGTAATGCTGCTGCGCATGCTTGATGACAAACGCGTTCGCCGCAAGCGAGCCTGCCGACAGCAGGAAGAACAAGTCGGTCCAGCGAAAGGAGCTTGCGTCAAACTCGATGTTCAGCACCAGCAGTACGCCGAACAGCATGACAAACGTTCCCGCCCAATCCCATACGGTCAGCCGCTTCCGGTACAGGAACACCGTCACGAGGTTTGCCATCAATACGTCGGTTTTCAGAAGCGCAGTCCCTGCGCCGAGCGAGCCGTGCGCATAGCCGAGGTTGGCAAACAGATCGCCCAGAAAGCCGATACAGCCGATCAAGAGCAGAATCCAAATGCGCTTTCCCTGTCGGAACAGGTTGGAAAACTTCCTTTCGATCAGCAGCTGCGCCGTTAAAAACACCCACGCGGCAGCGCGCAAAAGCCCGCCCGCAAGGTACGGCGAGCCGGCTTCGGCAACCATGTATTTTGAGACGGCATAGAAGATCGACCAAAATAGAATCATTCCGCCGATCATGCCGCCCGAGTGCAGACGCTGTTTCATCGTCCTTTCGGGTTACTTTCCGTAGACCTTGTCCTCAATCGCGCGGACCTGCACGGCGAACTTTTTCATGTTCTCCTTGCGCCAATCCTCGAGATCCTGGCACCATTCGGTTGCAAGGAACGTCTTGGTCATCTCGACCGCCATTTCCGGTCCTACGATCCAGCCGCCCATGCACAGGATGTTCGCATCGTTGATTGCGCGCGCCATCTTGGCGGCATACACGCTCTCGCATGCGACCGCATAGACGCCCTTGTACTTGTTCGATACAACGCTCATGCCCGCGCCGGTGCCGCAGATCAGCACAGCCTTGTCATACGTTCCGTCCGCTACGAGCGGCGCGACCTTGTCCGCCACCGCATAGTACGGAACCACATGTTCGAGATCCAACGTTCCGAGATCGTCCGCCGCAAGGCCCATTTCCTTCAGCGCAGCCTTGACGGCTTCCTTTGCCGTAAAGCCCGATTTATCGCTTCCGATTGCCAGTTTCATAAAGTCCTCCCTATTCTTGCGTCCATGCGCGCTTTGCCGCATCGACGATATGGTTCTTGGTGAGCTTCATCGCTTCCATCAGGTACGGCAGCTTGCCGACCTCGCCGAAGCGGTCTTCGATGCCGACGGCATAGCACGGGATCCGTTCGGCAGCAAGCGTTTCCAGAACGGCCGAATGCAGGCCGCCGATCACGTTGTGATTTTCCACGGTCAGAACCCTGCCGGTCTTGCGTGCCGACGCGAGCACGGTCTCGCGGTCGATCGGCTTGATCGTATGCACGTTGATGACCTCGCAGAGGATGCCCTCTGCTTCGAGCTCCTCCGCCGCCGCGAGCGCTTGGGCGGTCGGAATGCCGGACACGAAGATCGAAAGGTCCCTGCCCTCCTTCAAAAGATCTGCTCCAAAGAGATCAAATTCATACCCCTCGCGGAAGATGGCGGGCAGCTCCTTCCGGAACAGCCGGAGATACACCGGACCGTCATAAGCATTCACGACGGGCATCGCGGCGCGCAGCTGCACCGCGTCCGCCGGCTCGAAAATGACCAGGTTCGGGATCGAGCGCAGCACGCCGATATCCTCGACCGACATATGTGTCCCGCCGTTCAGTTCTGCGCCGACGCCGCCGTCGGTTCCGACGATCTTGACGTTGAGCCCCGCATAGCAGACCGAAATCGCAATCTGATCGCAGATCCGGCGCGAAGCAAACGGCGCAAAGGTTTCGATGTACGGCTTGAATCCGTACGACGCAAGTCCTGCTGCGATCGAGCACATGCTCTGCTCGGCGATGCCGCATTCAAACATCTGCTGCGGAAAG
This sequence comes from uncultured Eubacteriales bacterium, assembly GCA_902790115.1. Taxonomy (GTDB): domain Bacteria; phylum Bacillota; class Clostridia; order Christensenellales; family CAG-138; genus UBA3792. Next base: position 10,959 of record CADAQS010000042.1, read on the forward strand.
CGCGGATAGAGCTTGCGCGTTGCCGTCGAGTTGGACAAGTCGGCGTCGAGCACAAGCACGTGCCGGTCGGCTTCCATCAGCTCCGCCATGCATTCGGCGTAAACCGCTCTCATTTCCATGCCGCATCCTCCCCTCTGATCTCCGCGACCGCGCGCGCTGCGTCCTCCTTCGAGAACGGTGCGTTGTGGCAGCCGGCGCCCTTTGCGATCACGAACGAAACGCCGCAGCCCTTGACCGTATGCAGCAGCACCATCGTCGGCTTCCTGCCGCCGCGGTTCGCCTTTGCCGCCGCAATCGCGAGCCGGACGGACGCAAGGTCGTTGCCGTCCTCAACCTCGATCACTTCCCAGTTGAACGCGCGCCATTTGGCGGCAAGCGGCTCGAGATTGCCGACATCGGAAACCGCGCCGTCCACCTGCAGTCCGTTGCAGTCGGTGAACGCGATCAGGTTGTCGAGCCCGTAATTGCCCGCAAACATCGCGCTCTCCCAAATCTGCCCCTCCTGTGACTCGCCGTCGCCGATGATCGTGTAGATCGTCGCGCCGTCATTCTCCAGCCGCGACGCAAGCGCAATGCCGACCGCCGCCGAAAAGCCCTGCCCGAGGCTGCCCGTCGTCATGTCGATGCCCGGCGTGCGGCGCATGTCGCAATGGCTGGGGAGCATCGTGCCGCCCTGATTCAGCGTCCAAAGCAGGCTCCGGTCAAAGAAGCCTCTGCGGCTCAGCGCCGCGTAGACAGCGGGGCCGGCATGTCCCTTCGAACAGATCAGCCGATCGCGTCCCGGCATATTCGGATCGTCGGGATCGATATGCATCGATTCAAAATACAATACCGCCAAAAGCT
>CADAQS010000043.1 GCA_902790115.1 uncultured Eubacteriales bacterium
GCCACGTAGACGTAGCCGTAGCTCATGGCCATCATGCCGAGGTCCTTCTTCTTGGTGCGCTTGCCGGCTGCCGCGAACTTCGCGATCGGGCCGGTCGGCGTTGCCTTGGAGGACTGTCCGCCGGTGTTGGAGTAGACTTCGGTGTCCACGACGAGAATGTTGATATCCTCATCCATGGCAAGGACGTGATCGAGTCCGCCGAAACCGATGTCGTACGCCCAGCCGTCACCGCCGAATATCCACACGGACGGCTTGACGAGCTGATCGGCATCCGCAACGACCTTGCGCGCGAGCTTGCAGGCGTCGCACTCGCAGCCGTCTTCGATGTTCTCTTTGCACGCTGCGACGAGCTTATCGCCCGCAACACGCGAACCCTGCGCGTCGTTCATCTTCTCGAGCCACTCGGCGCCGGCTTCTTTGATTTCCGGTCTTGCCCATTCGACTGCGATCAGCTTCTCGACGGTATCCTTAAGGTTTGCGCGGCGATGCTTGGAAGCGAGCAGCATGCCGTAACCGAACTCTGCGTTGTCCTCGAACAGGGAGTTCGCCCATGCCGGACCCTGGCCCTTGTCGTTCTTGGTGTACGGAACGGTCGGAGCGGAGCCGCCGTAGATGGAGGAGCAGCCCGTCGCGTTCGCGATGATCATGCGGTCGCCGAACAGCTGGGTGAGCAGCTTGACGTACGGTGTTTCGCCGCAGCCTGCGCATGCGCCGGAGAACTCGAACAGCGGACGGAGGAACTGGCTTCCCTTGACGGTGTTGCGCTTGACGTCGAGCTCCTTGTCAGGCAGCTTGATCGCGTAATCCCAGTTCTTCTGGTCGTCTTCGGAAGCGGCGAACGGCTTCATTTCGAGCGCCTTGTTCTTCGCCGGGCAGACATCCACGCAGTTGCCGCAGCCGGTGCAATCCAACGGACTGACCTGCATACGGTAGGTCATGCCGGGCATATCCTTGCCGGCAGGCTTGGTCGCAAAGCCCTCGGGCTTGTTGGCTTCTTCTTCCGCGTTCAGAACGAACGGACGGATGCAGGCATGCGGGCAGACGAGCGAGCAGCGGCCGCACTGGATACAATTCTCGGGGATCCAGGTCGGAACGTCGATCGCGATGCCGCGCTTTTCGTACTGCGTCGTGCCGGTCGGAACGGTGCCGTCCGCGCTCATCTTGGAGACGGGCAGCTTGTCGCCTTCCTGTGCAAGGATCGGCTGGATGAACTCATGGAAGTACGGATCGTCGGTCGTATGGACGACGGTCGCGCCTTCGGTCGTGGTCGCCCAGGACTCGGGGTACTTGATCTCGACGACTGCGCCTGCGCCGGCGTCGATTGCGTCATAGTTCTTCTGAACGACCGCATCACCCTTCTTGCCGTAGGACTTCTTGGCAGCGGCCTTCATGTATTCGATCGCCTGCTCGGACGGGATGATGTTCGCGAGCTTGAAGAACGCGGACTGCATGATCGTGTTGATACGACCGCCCATGCCGACTTCCTTCGCGAGCTTGACTGCGTCGATGTTGTAGAACTTCAGATGATGCTGCGCGATCGCATTCTTCATCTTGGCCGGGAGCTCTTTCTCCATTTCTTCGAGCGTCCACGGAGAGTTGAGCAGGAACGTGCCGCCGTCCTTGATGCCTTCGGCAACCGCATAGCGGGTGACGTAGGACGAGTTGTGGCAAGCCGCAAAGTCCGCCTGGTCGATCAGGTACGGGCTCTGGATCGGCTTCTTGCCGAAGCGCAGATGCGAAACCGTGAAGCCGCCGGACTTCTTGGAGTCGTAGGAGAAGTAGCCCTGCGCATACATGTCGGTGTGGTCGCCGATGATCTTGATGCTGTTCTTGTTCGCGCCGACCGTACCGTCGGAACCGAGGCCGAAGAACTTGCAGGCGATGGTGCCTTCGGGCGCTGCATTGATGAGCTCGCCGAGCGGGAGGGACGTGCCGGTCACATCGTCGTCGATACCGACGGTGAAGTGATTCTTGGGTTCTGCATTGTCGAGGTTGTCATAGACGGCCTTGACCATGGTCGGGGTGAATTCCTTGCTGCCGAGGCCGTATCTGCCGCCGACAACGGTGATGCCCTTACCGGCTTCCTTCAGAGCGGTGACGACATCCTCATACAGCGGTTCGCCGAGGGAGCCGGGCTCCTTGGTGCGGTCGAGGACGGCAATGCGCTTGCAGGTCGCGGGCAGCGCTTCGACGAACTTTTCGCTCGCCCACGGACGATACAGACGGACCTTAACGAGACCGAGCTTGAAGCCCTTGCCGTTGAGGTAGTTGATGGTCTCTTCGACGACGTCTGCGCCGCTGCCCATGCAGACGAGAACGTTCTCCGCATCGGGTGCGCCGACGTAATCAAACAGATGATAGCTGCGGCCGGTGATCTTGCCGACTTCGTCCATGTAATGCTGGACGGTCTCGGGAACCGCATTGTAGTACTTGTTGGCTGCTTCGCGGGCCTGGAAGTAGATGTCCGGGTTCTGCGCGGTGCCGCCGACATGCGGATGGTTCGGGTTCATGGCGCGGGCACGGAAGCGTGCAACGGCGTCACGATCGAGCAGCTTGTCCATATCTTCGTAATCGATGAGCTCGATCTTCTGGACTTCGTGAGAAGTACGGAAGCCGTCGAAGAAATGGCAGAACGGGACGCTGGACTTGATTGCGGAAAGATGCGCGACAAGCGCAAGGTCCATGACTTCCTGTACGGACGCGGATGCGAGGAACGCAAAGCCGGTCTGACGGCAAGCCATAACGTCGCTGTGATCGCCGAAGATCGACAGCGCATGCGCAGCCAGTGCACGGGCGGAAACGTGGAACACGCCGGGCAGCAGCTCGCCGCTGATCTTGTACATGTTCGGGATCATGAGCAGCAAGCCCTGCGACGCCGTGAACGTCGTCGTGAGAGCGCCTGCTTTCAGCGAGCCGTGAACTGCGCCCGCTGCGCCTGCTTCGGACTGCATCTCGGCGATGCGGACCTTTTGTCCAAACAGATTCAGTCTGCCGTTGGCAGCCCATTCATCTGCGACCTCCGCCATCGGGGACGAAGGGGTGATCGGGTAGATCGCGGCAACGTCGGAAAACGCATACGCAACGTGTGCAGCAGCGGTATTGCCGTCAATCGTCATGGTTTTTGCCATTAGTGAAATCCTCCTGTTTTTTTGATCGTGAAGCTGAAAAGCCCCTTATCTACCAAAATGCATTATAACAAACAAAGCGCGACCGTGTCAACGCCGCAAAGGCGATTTTTCGGCTGCAAACGGCCGGCTTTTGCAGTTTTTCTACTTATATAAATTCTGCGTTCCGTTTTTGCACCCGACAGCGACACTCTTGCGCGATCGGATCCGATATGGTATACTGTTTCCGATCATTGCGGAAAGGAGACGGAAGCGTGGAGCAGAAGAGGATCACCTGGATTCTGATCGCCTGTCTGATCGGCACGGTGCTGATCGGGTCGGGCATTCTGTACCTGACCGGCATTCTGCGGCCCGTGATGCTTCTGGAATCGCCGCGCGAGATCGCCACGCCCGAACCCGAGGTCGTGGAACAGGCGGTCTCGATCAGCGCGGAACCGACGCCCGTCGCACAGCCGAGCGCCGTCCCGACGCGCCCGGCCTATCCGTCCAACGCGGTTACGCTGCTGGTCAACGGCACACCGCTCTTTACGCTGTCCAACCGGGAGACCGCGGAGTATCTGATGAACAATTATCTCTCGGCCTGCGCTTCGGAAAACCTGACCGCGACCGAGCATCTGATTCGCGCCTATGTGGACGCGCAGATTGCGGTCTCGATCCCGGATTCTTCCGTGGAATATCTGACCTATGAGGCTGCGATCGCGCGGCTGATGGCGAACCGGACGCTGATTCCGGTCGTGCGGACCGTCGAACGCGCCGAGCTGTCGACCGGCGTCGTCGAAACGTCGGTCTCTGTCCGTCCGCAGCTGCCGGTCGGCTCGCGGCTGATCGTCTCGCTCGGCAAGCCGGAGCACCAGTTCGGACTCAGCGAAACGCTGTACAAAAACGGCATCGCGGTTTCGGCGTCGCAGACGCTTGCGATGACGCGTGTCGGCAGCGATCCGTCCGCCTGCACGATCGAAAACGGCGCCTACACGGTTTCGTATACCGGCGAGCCGACCGAAAACGAGGGCGCCGTCGGAAAGGATGCCGGCTCACTGAAACTGACCGCGCCGTGCAAGGGCAAAGTGACGTCGTACTTCGGTATGCGCAACGGCAAGATGCACTACGGCATCGACTATGCGCTGCGCGCCGGCGATCCGATCATCGCGCCGGAGAGCGGCACCGTGATCTTCTGCGGAGAGCGCGGAACCTACGGCTACGTCATCGAGATCCGGCACGAGAACGGGTTCGTTTCGCGGCTGACGCACTGTGCCAACGCGTCGGTCGATCTCGAGCAGCACGTCTATCGCGGCGACCCGATCGCGGTGCTCGCGCTCGACGAAAACGCCGGGGATCCGCATCTGCACTATGAGCTGCTGATCGACGGCATCCCGTACAATCCGCTGCGGTATCTGCCGTAATCCGTGAGAAAAAGAGAGAGCCTTCCCGACAATTCGGGAAGGCTCTGTTCGTTTGTTTTATTCCTCTGTTGCGAGCTGCGCAATCTGCAGTGCGGTTTTTTCGACGAGCTCGCCTGCCTGCATCCGGTAGGCTTGCTCGATGCACTTGTCGATCGCGGCGGCCTTGCTGCTGCCGTGTCCCTTGACGACGACCTTCTTGCAGCCGAGCAGGACGCTCCCGCCGTAGTTCTGATAGTCCATGAACCGCTTTTCCTCGGCGAACATGCGCCGCATCAGAAATGCGCCGATCTTGTTGATCGTGCGGGAATAGATGTCCTTTTTGAGCTTTTTGAGCATCTCGAGGCACGCGCCTTCGGTGGACTTGATCAGTACGTTTCCCGAAAAGCCGTCCGCGATCACAAGATCGTACTTGCCCGAGAGAAGGTCGCGGCTTTCCATGTTGCCGACAAAGTTCAGCCCTTGCGTCGCCGCAAGCACCGGATAGGCGGCTTTGCGCAGCTCGTCGCCCTTTTCGGCTTCGGTGCCGATGTTGAGCAGCGCCGCGCGCGGATGCTCGATCCCGTAAACGCACTGCAGGTACAGATTCGCCATGACCGCAAACTGCTGCAGCATTCTGACCGAGACGTCGACGTTTGCGCCGCTGTCCGAGATGCCGACGATCCCGCCGTTCATCGTCGGCAGGACGGGGCAGAACGCCGGACGCTTGACACCGCGGATCCGGCCGATCCGGAGCGTTGCCGCCGCGACGAGCGCGCCGGTCGAACCGACGGAGATCATGCCGTGCACGGTGTCGTCGGAGCGGACCAGCTCGACCGCCCTCATCAGAGAGCTTTCCTTCTTGCGCCGGATCGCCTCGGTCGGCGTTTCGTCGCAGCCGATCACCTCGGGCGCATGCAGCACGGTCAGGCGGGCGGCGTCGTACGCTTTGCCGGCAAGCTCGCTGCGGATCGCAGTTTCGTCGCCGGTCAGAACCAGTTCCAAATCGGGGAATCGTTTCAGCGCAAAAACGGCGCCCTCGACGTTGGCCGCAGGGCTGTGGTCGCCGCCGAAGCAGTCCAGTACGAGCTTGATCATGTCGTTTCCTCCAGCTTCTTGACAAACGAGCGGCGGCGCTTATGCCGAACCGCCACGAAGCGCTTCCATTGGTTCTGAATCGCGTAATTGTCCTCGAGGTTCAAATTCGTTTCCGCATACTCGACGCCGTCCTCGCGCAGCATCCGTTCGAGCGCGGCGGAGATTGCGACGCTGATGCCGCGGTTCGCCCATTCGGGATCGATGCCGATCAGACCGAGGTCGATGATCTTCGGGTGCTTGAGCGCCCGAAGGATCCGGACGATTGCCGCCGGGGTCAGATGTCCTTTGGACGGCTGCACCGCCTTGGCAATCGACGGGAAGCAGATGCCGAGACAGACGATGTTGTCGTTCTCGTCAAGGATCGCGGCGACGTGGTCGAGGTCGATGATCAGCCGGAAGTTGTCGATCATCAGCTTTTTCATGCCGTCGGTAAACGGCACGGTGCCGTACAGGTGATCGTAGGACTTGTCGAGCAGCGCAAACAGGCCGTCGGCGTAGCGGCTCAGAAAATCGTTGACGTTTTTGGCCGGACCGAAGTGCAGTTTGTAGCGTGCCATCAGCTTTTCGGTCACGCGGGCGAGCGCGCCGTCATTCTTCTCGGGCGGGTAGATCTTGCTTTCGGTCCAGTCAACCTCCTTACCGTAACCGCAGCGCTCGATCAGCGCCTGATAGTAGTCGGCGTTGTACTGTTCCTCAAAGGTCGAGAGCTGATCGAACCCTTCGATCAGAAGCCCTTCGCGTTCGAGGTCGGAGAAGCCGAGCGGCCCGCAGACCGTATCCATACCCTTCTGCCGCGCCCAGGCTTCGACCGCGCCGAACAGCGCGTCGGCGACCTCCTGATCGTTGATCGCGTCGAAGCGCGTAAAGCGGACGCGCTTTTCGCGGTTTTTCTCGTTGGCTGCCTTTTGCAGAATGCCCGAGATGCGCCCGACGATCCTGCCGTCGCGATAGGCGTTGTAATAGACCGCTTCGCAGGTGTCGTAATAGACGTAATCCTTGCGGAAGATCTTCTTTTCGTCCAGGTACAGCGGCGGGACGAAATTCGGATTGTCCCGATAGAGATCGAGCGGGAAATTCAGAAATTCCCGCTGCTCCCGCTTTGTTTTGACTTCACGGATCGTAACCATGCCGTTTTACCGATGGATCGCGTGGAAGCAGATGCCCACGCCGTCCGGACCGCAATGACCGCCGGTCGTCGGGTTGACGACCACGGTCTGCACCTGCAGATCGTCGCCGTATTGTTCCTTGAGCCGCGCGGCAACCTCCGCCGCAATTTCCGGCGCGTCGGTGTGGCCGACGATGACGCGGTGTCCCTTGATGTCGTCTCCGAGCTCTTTAACGTACTGCATCAGACGGTTGATCGCCCGCACCCGGCCGCGTTCGGAACCGATCGAGACCATCTTGCCCTCGGAATTCATGTAGATGATCGGGCGCACGCCGAGCAGCGTTCCCATCGTCGCCGCGAGGCCGGAAACGCGTCCGCTGTGCCGGAAGAATTTCAGATCGTCCGCAAAGAAATAGATTGCGAATCTGTCCACTTCGGCCTTTGCCCATTCGAGGATCTCCGCAACCGGCTTGCCGGCTTTGACCATGTCGCCGACTTCCAGCGCGATGTTGAGGCTTACAATCGTGATGCCCTTGGTGTCGATCTCGTACAGCTTGCGCCCGGGATAGCGCTGCCGAAGTTCTGCGACCGCCTGATCCATCGCGTCGAACGTTGCGGTCATCGCACGGGAAAAATGCACATACAGGATGTCGTCGCCGTTGGCGAATACCGGTTCAAAGATCTCCATATACCGCTCGCGGCTGATCGCGCTCGTGTTGGGCAGCGCGCCGTTGCGGAGCTGATCGTAAAACGCGCGCGCGTCGAAGGTTTCAAAGTCCTCATACGGATAGACCGTTCTGCCGTCAATCGCGTACGGCATGCTGATCAGGCCGTAGCCGTACTGCGCGGCAATTTCAGGCGTGACGTCACAATCGGTATCGGTAAACAGTTTCAGCATGGTTCCCTCCTCATTCCAGAATCATAATATAGTCGTAGATCGGCTGACCGCCGTCCAGAAGGATGACTTCGGTCAGCGGATGCTGTTTCTGCAGCGCTTCGCGGATCGCTTCTGCTTCATCCGCGTCGGCGTCGATGCCGCGCACCAGCAGCAAAATGCCGTAATCCGACGCGTTCAACGCTTCGGCAAGACGCAGCGACGCATCGGCGGCCTTCGGCGCATCGGCATAGATCGTGCCGCCCGAAAAGCCGATATAGTCTCCGGCGTGTACCGAGATGCCGTCGCGCTTCGCGTCGCGGCTCGCACGGGAGACCGTACCGGTCGCCACGCTCTGCATGATTTCGATGGAGCTTTCCTCGATCTTGTCGATGTCGTTGGATGAAGTGTCGAGCAGCGACAGCGCAGCATAGCATTCGCCGATCGTGTGGCTCGGCAGCACGCGCACCTGCGCGTCGGTGTAGAGCGCAGCAGCCTGCTCTGCAGTCAGGATGATGTTGCTGTTGTTCGGGTAGACGAGGATCGTATCGGCATTGACCTCGGAAAACGCCTCGAGGAAGCTCTCCGCGCTCGGGTTCATGCTCTGTCCGCCGTCCACGACTGCGTCCGCGCCGATCGACAGGAACGTATCGCGGATGCCGTCGCCCGCCGCGACCGCAACGATGCCGAACGCTTTGTGCGGCTTGCGCTTTTTATAGTTGTTGCGGATCGTCGTTTCATGGTGCTGCAGCATCATGTTCTCGATCTTCAGCGTCAGGAACTCGCCGTACTGCTGGCAATGCTCCAGAATCCGTCCCGGCGTCATCGTATGGATATGCACTTTCAGAATGCTGTCGTCCGCAAACGCAACGACCGATTCGCCGTTTGCGATCAGCCAGTCGATCAGTTCCTTCGGATCGAAGGTCTTCACATCGCCGACCTTTCCGTTCTGCAGCCGGAGCAGAAACTCGGTGCAGTAGCCGAATTCCAGCACGCTGTCCTCGGTAAACGCTGCGGTGTTGACCTGTGCCGTGCGCGGCGCGCCGGGGCCCTCGTTCGAGAAAGCGATTCCTTTGAGCGCGTCCTGCATGCCCTCTGCGATGTACACAAAGCCTGCGCCGCCGCTGTCCACGACGCCCGCTTCCCGCAGCACGTCAAGCAGCGTCGGCGTGCGGTCGAGCGAGGCGCGCAGTTCGGTCAGAAACTGCTCAAAATAGGTTTCGAAATCGGTATCGTCACCGATCTTTGCGTTGGCATAGCGCACCGCATCGGAGTACACCGTCAGGATCGTGCCCTCAACCGGCGTCTGCACCGCGCCGTATGCTTCGGAAACGCCTTTCTCGAGCGCCTTGCCGAACTGGGCGACGTCGGCGGTCTTGATACCCGCAAGCCCCTGCGAGATGCCGGCAAAGATCCGGGACAGGATCACGCCGGAGTTCCCGCGCGCACCGAGCAGCATACCGCCGGAGATCCGCTGTGCGGTCAGATCGAGCGCATCGTCCGCACCGTCGGAGACTGCGCGGAAACCGGAATCGATCGTCATGTACATGTTGTCGCCGGTGTCCCCGTCGGGGATCGGGAAGACGTTCAGTTCGTTTACGATCACGCGATTTTGATTCAGCTTGGCGGCGCCGCCTTCGACCATGTGCGCAAAGAGCGCGCCGTTCAACGTTGTTGTTTCCATTCCGTTACCCTTCCGTATTATATCTCAGTAAAAGCGGCGATCCCGCCGGACAGGAACAGGCTGATCTGCTTCGCAACCTCTTCGAGCGGCTGCTGCATGCCCGCAACAAACCAGTCGCGATAGACAGAAAGGATTCCGCTTGCCAGAAAGTCCGCATACATACGCGAATACTCCTGCTCCGCCGGCTTTAAGCGGGAGCGGATCATCGCACTGACCCGGTCCGAGATCGCGTTGCCGAGCTTCTGCAGCATTTGGGAGTGCGCGCTTTCCCGCACGAACGGTGCGGCAAGCTCCCTGTATTCGGAGAAGACGCGGTGCACGGCTTCGAGCAGCGTCAGCGGTTCGCGCACGCTGCTTTCGACGTCCGATTCCCGGATGGAGCGGCCGACCAGACCGACAAGCTCGTCCTCAAGCTCGCTTTGGATCGCCGCAACGCCGTCGTAATAATTATAAACGGTTTTCCGATCCACATCCGCCGTCAGCGCGACGTCCGTCACGGTGATTTCGTTCAGATCCTTCTGCCCGAGAAGACGGATAAAAGCCTTGCGGATCGCTGCCTTTGTTTTTGTTACCCTGCGGTCGATCTTTCTTGCCGGCAGATTCATGGTTTCCTCCTCTCGATCCCTTGCCCGGGGCGGTCGATTCGCCTCGATTTTTTCCACACCTGTGTATTATAATCACTGCTGTCGGAGATTTCAACCATTTTTCCCGCATTTCGGACAGATTTCGGGAAAAACGCGGGAGTAATCCAAAAGAAGGAAAAACGGCCTCCGAACGGAAGCCGTTGCTTTTTCAGAATTCCGGAACCGGGTCGTCGAGCGGTTTGATCTTTTGCCGGTACAGGCGCAGGATGAAGATTAAGGAGATGATCAGCGAAACGAGCTCTGCAAGCGGGAACGCCCACCAGACGGCGGTAATGCTGTACGTCGTGACCGCAAACAGCGCCGCAATCGGCAGCAGCGCGAACAGCTGACGTGCGAGCGAGGTGATTGTGCCGTACAGACCGGAGTCGGTTGCGCCGAATACCGTGTTCATCGGAATGCAGACGGCCGCGATGACGAAGCCCCATGCGATCGTGCGGATGGCGACGATCGTGATGCCGTAGGTGAAGTCGGAGACCTTGAACAGCAGCATCAGCTCGGGTGCGCCGAACTCAAACAACGCAGTGCCGAACAGCATGAATCCGGCGCAGTAAAGCGTTAGGAGCTTGTAGGCTCGCATGAAGCGCTTACGATTGCGTGCGCCGAAGTTGTAGCCGAGAATGCTCATCGCGGCATTGTTCAGACCGAATACCGGCATGAAGATGATCGACTGCAGCCGGAAGTAGGTTCCGAAAGCGCTCTTGTACGCATCGACATAGTTGACGGACGGATCGAGCGTTTCGGCATGGTATTCGCCGAGCGATTTCAGAATCGTGTTCATGCCGATATACATCGCGGTGCCGACCGCCTGTCCGAGAATCGACGGAACGCCGACGCGGTAGATCTCGCGCACGGTCTGGGCGCGCAGACGGAAGTTGTGCATCTTAATCTGGATATCGCCCTTCATCGTGAGCAGCACGATGATGCCCATCGTCATCGAGGCGAACTGGCCGATGACCGTTGCGATCGCGGCGCCCGTGACGCCCATCGCCGGAATGAACCAGAAGCCGAGAACGAATACGCGGTCGAGCACGATGTTCGTGATCGCGCCGGTCAGCTGCATCATCATCGTGATCAGCGTGCGGCCCTGTGCGGTCATGATGCGCTCCATGCCGCAGGACATGAACAGACCGATGCACAGGGACAGACAAATCGTCATGTATTCGCTGCCGAACATGCGGACGATCGGATCCTTATCCTGCCAGTTCATGAACGCGTGCGACAGCGTCAGACCGATGGTCATGAATACGGCGGCGCTGATCACGAGCAGCACGAGACCGTTGCCGGCTGCACGGTTTGCGTCCTCGCCGCGCCGCTCGCCGAGACGGCGCGACATCAGCGAATTCATGCCGACCGACGTTCCGACGCCGACGGAGATCATCAGCATCTGCAGCGGATTGACCGTGGAAAGCGCATTCAGCGCTTTATCGCCGATCGTGGTCGCGATGCCGTCCACATACAGATCGCCGAGGAGCCGCTGCAGCGAGGCAGCGTCCAGCAGCGAGAGCCGGGAGACGAACACGCTGTCCACGACGTTGTACAGCGCCTGCACAAGCATCGAAACGATGATCGGCCATCCCATCGAAAGCAGAAGCTTGCCCTCCCGTTCGACACCCATTTTGTTTTCTCGAACCTGTTCCATATTACCCCATTGTAATTGATATATCTCTCTGCTTCCATTATAAAGAAAAAATGATATAATGCAAGACTTTTACAAGAACTTTGGAAATATATCAGATGGAAAGACTTCGCGGATCGAATTCGTCGCCTCTTCCCAAAAGAAACAGCTGCTTTCCGCGTGGAAAAGCAGCGTTTCAATTCGGGTTCAGTTCTATTGCAGCGCGCCGAGAAGCGTATACAGGATTCGGTACAGCTCAGCACCGGCGTCAGCGTGCCGGAATCCAGATACAGCCGCTTGCCGAGCTCGTTTGCGCTGACCTGCTGCTCTGCCCAGACGACCATCATCGTCACATACTGGGTGTAGGTCAGGCCGACCTTTTCCAGATACGGATGATACTGCTTGATGACCTCGCGCGATGCCGCATACAGCGGGAAGCAGATCTGCGCTTCGAGCCGCAGCGGATCAAACTCCATCTGCTCCATGACATTCAGCCTGCGATCCTGCGTTCGGCTTCCGCCGCGGCGCGCACGGCCTTGGCCAGCTGGTCTGCGCAGGAGGTCGGACGGCGTCCGCAGGTGTTGCCGAGAAGCTTGCCTTCGATCTCGTCGGCGCTCATGCCGTCTACGAGCTTCGAGATGGCCTTGAGATTGCCGTTGCAGCCGCCGGTAAAGCGGACGTTCGTCACGATGCCGTCGTGGATGTCCAGATCGATCTGCATGGAGCAGACATCTTTGGGTTCATAAGTGAATTCCATTTACAAAAGCTCCTTTACTTTATCTGCGATCTTTTCGGGCGTCACCGTCGGAGCAAACCGCTCGACGACGTTGCCGTTCCGGTCGATCAGGAATTTCGTGAAGTTCCATTTGATGGCGCTGCCGAGCACGCCGCCCTTCTGCTGCTTGAGCCAGGTGTAGAGCGGAGCCTCGTTCGCGCCGTTGACCTCGATCTTTTTGAACTGCGGGAACGAAACGTCATACTTCAGCTTGCAGAAGCTCTGAATCTCCGCATCGGAGCCGGGCGCCTGATTTCCGAACTGATTGCAGGGGAAGTCAAGAATTTCAAAGCCCTGCGCGTTCAGCTCCCTGTACAGATTCTCGAGACCTTCGTACTGCGGGGTGAAGCCGCATCCGGTCGCCGTATTGACCACGAGAAGAACCTTGCCTTTGTATTCCGCAAGAGAAACGTCGTTGCCGTTGATGTCTTTTACCTGAAAATCATACAGGCCCATAGTCGTTTTCCTTTCTGTTTTCTAAAATTTAATTGAACTAAATTGATTATACCGTCCAAGGGGAGAATGTCAAGCCGGTTTGCACAAAGTTCACATTCGCACCGATTCGATCAGCGCGCGGATCTGCCGCTTGTCCCACACGACCGGAACCGGATACACCGGATTCGCCTCCGCCCTTGCCCATGCGACCATCTGATCGATGTCTTCGGAGCGGATGCAGTCGACGCCGCGCGGAATCTGCATCCGTTCTTTGAGCGTTTCGATCCACGCAAGGAACGCTTCGGCGCGGGCTGCGTCGTTTTCGCCTATCATGCCGCAGACCGCGGCGAGCTCCGAAAGCTTTTGGTGCGCGGCGGATCCGTATGCGCGCAGTACGTGCGGCAGCAGGATGCCCATCGCCCGGCCGTGCGCGATGCCGTACAGCCCGCCGAGCGGATGTCCGATTGCATGGACGTAGCCGACGCCGCCGCGGGTAAAGGCGCGTCCGGCAAGGAAAGCGGCTTTCTGCATGGCGGCGCGCGCTTGCAGGTCCTCGCCGTTTTCGTAGGCGCGCAGCAGGTTTTCATGGATCAGCCGGACGGCTTCGCGGGCGAAGGCATTCTCCTCATCGGTGCAGTAGCGGCCGTTCGTGTAGGTTTCGACCGCATGGCAAAGCGCGTCGAGCCCGGTCTCGGCGGTCACGCGCGGCGGAAGTCCGACCGTCAGGAGAGGATCCAGCGCAACGGCCTTCGGCATCAGAACTGGATCGCTGATCGATGCCTTGCGGTGCGTTTTGCTGTCGGTGACGACGGCTGCGATTGTGGTCTCCGAACCGGTTCCCGAGGTTGTGGGCACGCAGTACAGCGGCGGGATGCGCTTTTTCACGCGCAAGAATCCCTGCAGCTTTTGTACCGGCCGGTCGGGGCGTGCGATGCGTGCGCCGATCGCTTTGGCGCAGTCCATCGGTCCGCCGCCGCCGAACGCAACGATCGCATCGCAGCCGAAGGTCCGGTATGCCTTTGCGCCTTCTTCGACGTTCCGGTCGGTCGGATCCGGCGCCAGATCGGAAAAAAGCGTATAGGAGATCCCGAATTCGGAAAGTCTGTTCAAAAGAGGATTGCAAAGACCGATTCGCCGGATCGTGCTGCCGGTCACGAACAGCACGCGCTTTACACCGTCGGCATGGATCCGTTCGGCGAGCGACTTGATGCTGCCGGTTCCCTCGTAGAGATCGGGCGTCGGAAACTTCAGCACCGTATAGAGCAGCCGGATTCCGTTCTGAACGGTCCGGCAGTACAGGGTATAGGCTGGCAAAAACATCGGATGCGCTCCTTTTCGGTTCTTGCTTCAGTATGAACCTGCGGACGCCGCACTGTCAAGCGGTTTCCCGAAAAGAAGCCGTTCGGGCGGAAAACGCGACACTTTTCGCGCTTTTTCCGAAAAATATGTGCATCTGTCGAGAATGTATGGTATACTATGGAAAATCGTGTATCATTTTTTTCGGAAAGGCAGTTTCATGAAGCATATTTTTGTCATCAACCCCGCTGCCGGAAAAGCCGGCAAGGCTTCTCTGGAGACCGACATTCGCAAAGCCTGCGCCGGCGCAGCCTTTGAGATTTACTACACCACGGCGCCGATGGACGCCGTTTGCTACGTTTCGAAGTGCTGCGAAGCCGAGCCGGACAAGGAGCTGCGGTTCTATGCCTGCGGCGGCGACGGCACGCTGAACGAGGTCGTTTCGGGCATGTACCGCTATCCGAACGCGAGTGTCACCGTGGTTCCGTGCGGCAGCGGCAACGACTTTGTCAAGACGTTCGGCGGCGCGGACAAATTCCTGAACATTCCCGCCCTGATGCAGGCGGAGGCGAAGCCGGTCGATCTGATCCGCGCCAATGACCGCGTCTGCATCAACGTGCTGAACTTCGGCTTCGATACGACCGTTGCAAAGACGATTCCGAAGGTGAAGCGCAAGCCGATCATCGGCGGCAGGAACGCCTATACGACGGGCATCGTGACCGCGCTTTTGACCGCGATGCGCACCAGGTGCTCGATCGTGGTGGACGGCGAGGAGATCTCGCCGGGCAGGATCCTGCTCTGCACGATCGGCAACGGCCAGTACGTCGGCGGCTCGTTCAAGTGCGCGCCGCGCGCGGTGCCGGACGACGGACTGCTCGAAGTGTGCATGTTCCGGACGCTCAATCACATCCGGTTCGTTCAGATGCTCGGAACCTATACCGCCGGAAAGCATCTGGATGATCCGAAGGTGCAGAAATATCTTGTTTACCGCCGCGGAAAAGAGATCGTCGTTTCCGGCGACAAGCTGATGTTCTCGCTCGACGGTGAGCTGATCGAAACGGATCAGCTGAAAATCGATGTGCTGAAAGGAGCCGTTCGTTTTGCAAGACCGTAATTCCACTCTGATCCGCGCAATCACCGCAGTCATTCTGATTGCGGTCTTTGTGCTGTGCATGGGACTCGGCCGATACACCGCCGTGCTGTTTTTCACGTCGCTCGGCTGCATCGCCTGCTGGGAGATGGCGAACGCGCTGCATCAGATGCAGATCCGGTGTTCTCCGTGGCCGTCCTCGATCCTGCTGGTGCTGCTGAGCGCGGCGCTTCTGATGAAGCTGCCGATCGCATGGTCGATCATCGCGCTTGCGCTGTCGGTCATTGCGGTTCTTGCTTATGCGCTGTTCCACAAGGTCGGGTATGAAAACGTGCTCGGCACGCTTGCGATCTTCCTGTATCCGATGCTGTTCTTCGTCCTGTTCGCCTACGTCGGCGAGATGGAGCTCGATAAGCGCCTGCCGATCCTTGCGGTCATCATCGTGTCCGCAAGTCTGTGCGACATGGGCGCGTACTTCGTCGGGCGGAAGTTCGGCAAGCACAAGCTCGCTCCTGAGGTCAGCCCGAAAAAGACGATCGAGGGTTCCGTTGCGGGTCTTGTGTGCGGAACGCTGTCCGGCATTCCGGTATACTTTGCACTGCGTTCGATGACGCCCGTGCCGCTGTACTTGTATGTGATCGTTTCGCTGCTTTGCTCGGTCTCGGGCGAGGTCGGCGACCTGTGCGCCTCGATGATCAAGCGGCAGGCGGGCATCAAGGATTACAGCAATCTGCTGCCCGGGCACGGCGGCGTACTCGATCGCGCCGACAGCTTCGTTTTTGCGCTCCCGGTCGCGCTGCTGTGCTTTGAACTGTTCTTCGTGTTAAGCAAATGAAACGGATTCTGCTTTGGTGTTTATCCGCCTGTCTGCTGCTGTCCGCACTTCCGTTCTCCGTTCCTGCGGAGGAGAAATGGACGCCGGTCGCATCGCGGGCGGATCTTTTGTCCCTCGGGGAGAATCCTTCCGGAAACTACCGGCTGACAGCCGATATCGACCTTGGCGACGCGCCGTGGATGCCGGTTCCGTTCTCCGGCAGGTTCGACGGAAACGGTCATACGCTGTATAACCTGACCGTGCGTGAAACGGGCGCCGGGACCGTTTCGACCTATGACGGCAACCGACTGTGGTACGATACCTCGTTTGCCGGTCTGTTCTCGACCGTTTTGAATGCAGAAATCTCCAACCTTTCCCTCGTTAATGCCGACGTTGTGATCGAGACCGAAAAGGACTGCTTTGCCGCCGCGCTCGCAGGGTATGCCGCGCATTCGACGTTTACGAACTGCTGGGTCACGACGCGGACGACGCTTTTGCCGTCGGGCAAGAATGTCGGCGTCGGCGGGCTGATCGGGTTCTGCGACGAGAGCGAGATCCGCGCCTGCACCGTCGATGCGGTTCTGACGTTTACGGATCAGGCGCAGGATGTGACCTGCGAGGAGTTTCTCGGCGGAATCTACGCGTCGGGCAGCGGCCGGATCTTCGACTGCGTTGTGCATACGCTCGGCCGGGCGGAGATCTACGGCTATGCGCACAACGGCGGCGCGATCGGCATGCACAAACTGCGCCGCAACACATCGTTCCGTCCGCGTCTTTTGAACACTGCGGTCACGGCAGATCTTGCGTTTTTTGAGGTCGCGCCTGCCCGAAGAGCGTACTGCGAGGCGCTGATCGGCGAGGATTCCGCAAAGGACTGTTACCTTCGCGACAACACCGTGGTCTCGTTTGAGAAGCGGGAGGCTGAACCCGGGACGCGCTTGACGCCGGATCCGTGTGCAGCGCCGCTGTACGATGCGGTTGTGATCGAACCGACCTGCACCGAATGGGGCTATACGACCTATACCTGCCGCACCTGCGGCTATGCCTATACCGATCGGTATACGCCGCCCGCGCACCGCTTTGAAGCGACGCAGCCGCGCGGGTCCTGCACGGCGGAGGAGGATCTCCCGGCAATCTGTACGATCTGCGGCGAGACGACCGTGCTGCACGTTCCGGCAGGCGCGCATACGCCCGGCGAATGGCGGATTGCGACCGAACCGGAAGCAGGAGTTTCGGGAACGGAAACGCTGACCTGCGCCGTCTGCGGCGCGGAACTGGAAACGCGGCCGATTGCTCCGCTGCCCGAACCGACGCCGCCGCCTACGGCAGCGCCCGAACCGACGGAAGCGCCGATTTCACCCGTGCCGACGGAGGCGCCCAAGACCGAAGAAGCGACCGAAGAAAACCCGATTTGGGCATGGATCCGCCGGTATCTGCTATTCGGCTGGCTGAAAGGAAATTGAACGAAAAAAGCGGCCCCTGCGCGGCGCAGTTTGTCCGCGACAGGATGGGGCAGGAAAATCGGGAGTTTACGGAGGAGTTATGGGAATCAGATCAGACTTGGAAACGGTCGGAAAGGATCTGTGGTCGAATGCACATATTTCCATCCGACCACTCAAAACGGAGGCCGATTTGATCTATGCAACCTATGATTGCCAACTGGAAGACAGGCAAAAAGAATTGGTCAATCCTGCATGGTATTCTATCGGCAGGGCATATCTGTTCCAGGAAGACAATTATCCGTGTATCATCTGCGATGAACAAATGACACCGATCGGATTCATCAATCTTTGCAAGTGGCTTGGCGAAGGCGATGCTTATACATGGAGTTTTTATATTGACAAAAACCATCAGGGGAAAGGGTACGGAAAAAGCGCCGTTGCAGCAGCCGTTCGGCTTCTGAAAGCAGCAAATCCTGACAAGCCGATCAAACTTGCCGCGGAAAAGGACAACAGAAAAGCACAGTGTTTGTACCGATCGTTTGGGTTCTGCCTGCTGCAGGAACTCGACGGAGACGACATTGTATTTGGTTTATAACTTTCGCTTTCTCGATACAGAAGCACAAAAGGAAACGGAGGAAGATACAAGCTGAGATATCTGCAATTACGGGAGAAGCCGGAATTAAAAGCATCTGCCGCTGCCTGGTTCCACAGCAAATGGGGCGTACCGCAGGCAGCTTATTTGGAATGCATGGACGATTATCTGGAGGAAAAGACGGAATATGGCTGGTATCTCTGTCTGGATGACGACCGGATTGTCGGCGGCCTCGGTGTGATCGAAAACGACTTTCATGACAGGAAGGATCTGTCGCCGAATGTCTGTGCCGTGTACACGGAGGAAGCTTATCGGAAACAGGGGATTGCCGGAAACCTTCTGAACATGGCGGTGGAAGACCTTCGCTCGAAAGGAATTACGCCGGTATATCTGGTTACGGATCATACAGCGTTCTATGAACGTTACGGCTGGGAATTCCTTTGCATGGTGCAGGGCGACGGCGAACCGGACATGACGCGCATGTATATTCACAGATAAACTCCGGTTTGTCGGATTCATCCTGTCACATTATCTCCTTTGGCGCAACGAAAAAGCACAGCCGTTCGAAACCGGCTGTGCTTTTGAAATACCGCTTGATATAGTGCCTCCGAAGCCGCATCCTTTTTGGATTACTCGTATTCGAGCAGCAGCCGGAACAGGCGCTTATCGGTCTCGCCGGCAAGCGAAAACGAAGTGTTCGTGACGGCGGAATGCAGCGCAACGGTTTCGCCGCAGCGCGCTTCGGCGCTGTATTCGGCACGGATCGAACGGACGGCTTTTGCGCGCAGCTGCGGCGGCATCCGGTCCTCGGCAAGGTCGAAGTAGCGCGTGTTGTTCATGTGTCCGTTGAGGTCGGTATAGCTGTACGGCACGACGAACGTGTCGCTGCTTTGCGGATCGGGCAGGCGCGGCGCGCGCGGAAACGGCGGATCGTCCTTGTGCACGGTTCCGTCGATCGCGATACCGTATTCCTCGGGGAAAACGATCCGGCGCGAAGCCTGGTCCATCAGCGCCCACAGCGCGCTCGCCTCGATCAGCGGTTCGCCGGATTCGGAAGCGATGCGGTAGCAGCGCGGAAAGTACAGATGCATCGTCTTGCCCGGCCACGAGGTCAGCAAGATCTTCTCATCGTAAGCGGGCAGGCGGAACACGCGCGCCTGCTGCAGCGTGATGATCCACAAAAGCCCGCGGTCGAGCGTCTTTTCCCGTCCCATGCCGAGCTCGGTCGTATGCGCGATCGACGCTTCCTGCAGCATCGTGAACAGTGTGGACAGGCGCAGACGGCGCCCTGCATCCACGTCGGAGCTCAGCAGCGTATATCGTTTTTCGTAGCAGTTCATGCCGTAGGCAGACGCTTTTCGATCGCGTCGACGACATCCTTGAGCGTGGATAGCTTCTGCCACTGCCGGGTCGGGATGCGAACGTCAAACGCCGCTTCGAGACGGCAGATGATCAGCGTAAAACCCATCGAATCGATCGCGGTATCGGTGTTGATGACCGTGTCCTCGTTCAGCTCCACGCCTTCCATTTCCGGAGCGCATTCGTAGATGACCTCGCGGGTCTTGTTCAAAATTTCTTCTCTTCGCGTCATTCGTTTTCCGCTTTCTGTTGGAGTTCCCAACGTTTTATTTTGCCCGTAGCCGTGCGCGGCAGCGGGTCGGAGACAAAGAGGATCTTCTGGATTTGCTGACCGCGCGGCCGCGCTTCCAGCACCGGACGAAGCAGCTGCAAAAGTTCGTCCTGTTCGCGCCCGTCCTGCTGCATCAGCAGCGTGACCTTGCCACCCGAAAGCATAAGGCACAGTTCCTGCGTGCCGAGCGCCGCGGCGCAGGCGCGTTCGTATTCGGGCAGAAACAGCTTCGTTCCGTCCGGCAGAACCAGCATTTCCTTCTTGCGCCCGGTGATGTGCAGCCGTCCGTTCTCATCAAATCTGCCGAGATCGCCGGTGGACAGTACGCCGTCGTGCAGCACGGCGGCCGTATCGGCGCCGCGCTTGTAATATCCCTGCATCATGCAGGTCGGCGCGCGAAGCAGGATCTCGCCGTCCGGCGCAAGCGTAACCGTGTCGTCGGGGCAGATGTCCATCGCGTACGGATCGCCGCCCGTACTGATCGCAACGCCGGAGCTCGTTTCGGTCAGACCGTAGCCGAAACTGACGCGGATGCCCATCGCCTTTGCCGCCTCGAGCAGGGCGGGCGGACAGTCGCCCGCGCCGATCAGAAGGAGCTTCAATTCCAGATTGATGGCTTTGGCCCTGCATAAGAATCCCCAGAGCAGCGGCACCGCGGACAGCGCGGTCGGCCGGAAGAATGCGCAGTCGTCGGCATAGTGCCGTGCGCCGCGTCCGAGCGCAACGGCGGCGCCGCAGGACAGTCCCCACAGCAGACCGCAGACGAATCCGAACACGTGTCCGAGCGGCAGCATGCAAAGAAGCGTATCGCCGGTGTCGAGCGGCAGCATCGCGCTGCCGTTGTATGCGCTTGCCATCAGACTTTCATCGGTCAGGACGACCGCTTTGGCGCGCTCGGTCGTGCCGGAGGTAAAAAACAGAAGCCTGTGCGCACCGTTCACCGTGCCTTCGGAAAGATACGGCGCGAGATCTTCGCAAAGATCCGGATCGCCCCAGAGCGTATCGATGTCGGTATAGGGAAGCAGCGCATAAAGCAGCTCGTCCGGCGCGTTCTCGTCGAGCAAAACCACTTGAAGCCCCGCGTGGACCGCGGCAAAGATCGTGACGACGCAGGCAAAGCTGCCGTCGGCAAGTACGCCGAGACAGGTCTTGCCCGACGCTTTCCATGCGTTTGCCTGCTCCGTTACGGCGTCTAAAAGCGCTCGGTAGGTGCAGCATAGGCGCTCCCCGTGCGCGGCGTAATACAGCGCCGGCGCATCCGGCGTCTGGCTGGCCCAATAGGAAAGCATTTCATGGAACGAATGAAACCGCATGGCAGTCCTCCGATATCCGATGCGGGAAATTTGGATGATGATACCCGCCTACGGAATCAATATACCATAAACCCGCCGGAATGAAAAGAAGCTGTACAAAAAAACATAAAATATCAAATATTTTTTGAAATAACAGATGCAAAGTCGGAAAAGATGCTGTATAATAGGTTTGCCTGTAAAAGCGCAGTAAAACATTGGAGGAATCAATATGGACAAAAACACGCGCATCTGCATCATCGGCGGCGGCCCGGCCGGTCTTTCCGCGGGTATGTATCTTGAGAAAAAGGGTTACGAAAACTACACGATCCTTGAACGGCTCGACCGTGTCGGCGGCAAGTGCTGGTCTCCGACGTACAACGGACGCCGCTACGAGATGGGCGCGATCATGGGCGTACCGAGCTACTACGCCGTACACGATGTGGAGGAGTTCTGCGGCATTACGCATGACGGCCCGAAACTGAACCGCAACTACAAGAACCGCGAGGGCAAGGTCATTGAGCCGTTTGAGCCGAAGAAGAACATTCTTAAGATCCCGCGTCTTCTGAAGATGAAGAAGCAGGTCAAGAAGCTCGGCGAGCTGCTCGAAACCAAGTACAAGGGCTATGACGTCAACGGTCACCGCGGCGTTGCCGAGGGTCGCTACGACGGCTTCTCCCAGGCAAACGCAAAGCGCGAGCCGGTCAAGGGCGAGAACCCGAACCTGAAGGATCTGGCGCTTCCGTTCTCCGAGTTCTGCAAGCTCAACGGCGTTGAGCTGACGCAGGATATCTGGATCGGGCCGTACACGTCGTTCGGCTACGGCTATTTCGATGAGATTCCGGCGGCATACGTTCTGAAGTATCTGGATTTCCAGACCTGCATGAACTTTGTCAAGGTCAACCTCTGGACGTGGAAGAACGGCACCCAGTACATCTGGGAACAGCTGAATGACCATCTCAAGCATCCGGCCCGCCTCAACAGCACGATCGAAAAGGTCGAGCGCAAGGACGGCAAGGTGTATGTCACGGTCAACGGCACGGTCGAGGAGTATGACAAAGTCATCGTGACGGCGCCGCTGTACATCCCGAACAAGCGCGCCGACGGTCAGAAGGGCATGGTCGAATACTTCGACGCGCATGCGGACGAGAAGGAATTGTTCTCCAAGATCGATTACGAGCGCTACGACGTGCTTGCGGTCGAGACCAAGCCGGAGGATCATCCGGAGATCTCCTACTACGTCTTTGAGAACATGACCAAGGAGCGCCTCGGCCATCTGATGGTTTACTATCGTCGCTGGAAGGACACCAAGGATCAGGTCATCACGACGTACTCGCTGCGCAAGCACAAGGACACCGCCGAGATCCCGTACGAGGAGTGCAAGCAGATGGTTCTTGACGACCTCAAGATCATGAAGAACCCGGCGTCGAACGTCGTCAACGAATGGAGCGTCTATTATTTCCCGCATGTCTTCTCGAAGGACTATGCTGCGGGCTGGTATGACAAAGTCGAAGCGATGCAGGGCAAGTACGACACCTACTATGCCGGCGAG
>CADAQS010000044.1 GCA_902790115.1 uncultured Eubacteriales bacterium
CGTTACTTAATCGATTTCGATGCATTCATTATAACGGTTCCTATTTGTTTCGTCAACCCCTAATTTTCAAAATTTTTATGCTGTTTTTCAATATTATTGCTGTTAAAATCCATATATTTCGTCGATTTATTAAAAAATTGCAGAAAAATCGAATTTGATTCTTTACTTTTTCAAGGAAACCGCATATAATGTTCGTAATCGATTAAGTAAATTCTGCGCAATCAAACGAGGTGCTTATGAAATACGGATATTTTGACGATGCGGCAAAGGAATATGTGATCACGCGGCCCGATACGCCGCTGCCCTGGATCAACTATCTCGGCAGCGACGGATTCTTCTCGCTGATCAGCAACACCTGCGGCGGCTACAGTTTTTATAAGGATGCAAAGCTGAGGCGCATCACGCGCTTCCGCTACAACAACGTCCCGCACGACGACGGCGGACGCTGCTTCTACATCTGCGATGGCGACACGGTCTGGAGCCCCGCCTATCTTCCGGCGAGAACGATGCTTGACCGTTACCGCTGCCGGCACGGTCTCGGCTATTCGGTGTTCGAAGGCGCAAAGAACGGCGTCAACGCAGAGCTGACCGTGCTCGTTCCGATGCATGCGGACTGTGAGCTGCAGAAGCTCGTTCTGGAAAACGACACGGACGGCGAAAAGGTGCTGACCGTCTACGGCGCGGTCGAATGGTGCCTTTGGAACGCGGTTGACGACTCGACGAACTTCCAGCGCAACTGGAACATCGGCGAGGTCGAGCTTGAAGGAAGCACGGTCTATCACAAGACCGAATACCGCGAGCGCCGCGACCATTATGCCTTCTACTCGGTCAATGCGCCGGTCGCCGGATTCGACACCGACCGCGATACGTTCCTCGGCCGCTTCCGCGGCTGGAGCGAACCGAAAGCCGTCGAAGAACGCACTTCGTTCAACAGCATCGCATCCGGCTGGGCGCCGATCGCCGCGCTCCGGCTCAATGTGACGCTCGCGCCCGGCGAACGCAAGGCGCTGCTGTTCCGGCTCGGATACGTGGAAAACCCGGTCGAACGGAAGTTTACTTCTCTGAATGTTATCAATAAGGAAAAAGCGCACGCGCTGCTCGATGCCTACGCCTCCGAAGCGCAGTTCGACGCGGCAAAGGCAGAATTGTCCGCTTACTGGACGGATCTGCTCTCGCGGTTTTCGGTACAGAGCGGCGAGGAAAAGCTCGACCGCATGGTCAATATCTGGAATCAGTACCAGTGCATGGTCACGTTCAACATGAGTCGCAGCGCTTCCTATTATGAGAGCGGCACCGGCCGCGGCATGGGCTTCCGCGACAGCTGTCAGGATCTGCTCGGCTTCGTGCATCTGATCCCGGCACGCGCAAGGGAGCGCATCCTTGACATCGCGTCGATCCAGTTTGCGGACGGCAGCACCTACCACCAGTATCAGCCGCTGACCAAGCGCGGCAACGCCGACGTCGGTTCGGGGTTCAACGACGATCCGCTGTGGCTTGTTGCCTGTACCTGCGCATATATTCGCGAGACCGGCGATTTCACGATTCTCGATGAGCCGACGCCGTTCAACAACGAATCCGGCACCGAAGTGCCGCTGCTTGAGCATCTGCGCCGCAGCGTGAACTACACGATGACGCACCGCGGTCCGCACGGGCTCCCGTTGATCGGCCGTGCCGACTGGAACGACTGTCTGAACCTGAATTGCTTCAGCAATACGCCGGGCGAGAGCTTCCAGACCTGCTCGAACTTTGAGAGCGGAAAAGCCGAAAGCGTATTCATCGCGGGCATGTTCGTCAAATACGGCAGAGAATATGCCGAGCTGTGCGATCGCCTCGGTCTTGAAGCGGAAGCCGCCTCGGTCACGGATGCCGTGCACGAAATCGAAACGGCGATTCTGGAGCACGGCTGGGACGGCGAATGGTTCCGCCGCGCCTATGACGCGTTCGAGCGTCCGATCGGCAGCAGGCTCAACGACGAGGGGCAGATCTACATCGAGCCGCAGGGCTTCTGCGTAATGGCGGGCATCGGCGGCGAAGCCTACGGCAGACGCGCGCTGCGCTCGACCGAGGCGCTGCTCGGCAATGCGTTCGGCATCGAAGTGCTGCATCCGTGCTACACGGAGTATCACGACTACCTCGGTGAGATCTCATCGTATCCGCCGGGCTACAAGGAGAACGGCTCGGTCTTCTGTCACAACAATCCGTGGATCACGCTCGCCTACTGCACCGTCAGGGACGGCAACAGCGCGTTCGATCTGTATACGCGCAACGCGCCCGCCTACATTGAGGATAAGAGCGACGTTCACCGCACCGAACCGTACTGCTACAGCCAGACGATCGCGGGACGGGACGCAAAGAACTACGGCGAAGCGAAAAACTCGTGGCTCACCGGTACAGCGGCATGGTCGTTTGTGGCGGTCAGCCAGGGGATCCTCGGCATTCGCCCCGACTATGACGGCCTATGCATCGAGCCGTGTCTGCCCGATTCGATGGACGGCTTCCGGCTGGCGCGCCTGTTCCGCGGAACGCGCTACGAGATCACCGTGCGCCGCGGCGAGAAAGCCGGAATGTGCGTGGACGGAACGCCTGTTTCCGGAAACAAAGCGCCGCTTACGGACGCGCCCGTCTGCAAAGTCGATCTTACGATCGCATGATCATTTCCGCAGTCAGAAATCACGGATCCCGCCGATCGAAATCGGCGGGATTTTTTGATCCTGTTGTGAAGCTCTCCTTTTCTCCGGAAATCGATCTCTTTTTCCGTTTCTTCTCTTGCCCGCGCGCAAAAAAGACGGTACAATAACAACATGACCGTTCTGATCCGCATCGAAGGGGAACTGTTCGGCATTCGTCCCGCCCGGCGTACAGAAAAGCGCCGCAGCGGTGCTGTGCCTGACGAAGCAGATCCGCCGCTGCGGATGCGCTGTCTTGAACAAAAACGCCGGAGCCCGTCCGGGTCCGGCAAACGAATCTCGGAGAAAAAACTATGGAACACTCACCGTTTTACGAAGCCGTGCGCGACCGGCTGATCCGCTATGCGCGCATCGATACCCAGTCGGATCCGCGCAGCACCGCCGTTCCGACGACGCGCAGGCAGTTTGACCTTGCGCGCGTTCTGTTCGATGAGCTGCATGCGATCGGCGCAAGCGACATTTATCTTGACGAAACCGCCTGCGTCGTCTACGCCAAGCTGCCCTCCACGCTGCCCGCCGGCGGCGGCCGTCCGGTCGGCTTTGTCACGCATATCGATACCGCGCCGGATGCGCCGGGCGCAAACGTCAAGCCGTGGGTCTTATGCGATTACGACGGCTCGGACATCGTGCTGAACGCCGAACAGCAGATCGTGATGCGCCCGCAGGACCTCCCGAACCTGCTGCAGTACATCGGACAGGATCTGATCCTGACCGACGGCACAACGCTGCTCGGCGGCGACGACAAAGCGTCGATCGCCGCGGTTATGACGATGGCGGAGCATCTGCTCTCGCATCCCGAACTTCCGCACGGCCCAATCGCGCTCGCGTTTACACCGGATGAGGAGGTCGGCGGGCTTGCACGTGATCTCGATCTGAACCGCTTCGGCTCCGACGTAGCCTACACGCTCGACGGCGATCATCTCGGCTGGTACGAGGACGAGACGTTCCACGCCTCCTCCGCCACCCTGCTCGTGCGCGGCCGCAGCGTGCATACCGGCACTGCAAAGGGTATCATGATCAATGCAGCGGACATTGCATCCGCCTTCCTTTCGATGCTTCCGGAGACGGAGAAGCCGCAGTATACCGAGGGACGCGAAGGCTTCTTCCATGTCATTTCCGTACAGGCGACCTGCGAGCACGCCGAAGTACGCCTGATCGTGCGCGACCACGACCGGACGAAGTTCGAGCAGCGCAAGGCGCTGCTGCGGGAAAATGCCGAAAAGCTCCGCGCCGCGTTCGGTGAGGATACGGTGACGCTTACGATCGAACAGACCTACCGGAACATGAAGGAGGTCATCGACCGCTATCCGTTTTTGATCGATTATCTGCAGCGCGCGATCCGTCTTGCGGGGCTCGAGCCGAAGTGCGAGCCGTTCCGCGGCGGCACCGACGGCTCCGCCCTGTCGCACCGCGGTCTGCCGTGCCCGAACCTTTCCGCCGGCTACGAAAACGCGCACGGGCGATTCGAATATGTTCCGATCCGATCGATGGAAAAGAACGTCGAGATCCTGCTGCACCTGTGCGCGCTGTTTGCGGGGACGGAATGCTGATGAACCGCACTTACATACGGCTTCTCCTTGCCGCGCTTCTTCTCGCGGCGGGATGTGCCGGACAGCCGGCAGAAAAGGAATCGGAAATGAAAAACACCTACACCCGGATCTCACAGGAAACGGCAAAGCAGATGCTTGCCGAAGATGACGGACATATCCTGGTTGACGTGCGCAGACCGGACGAGTTTGCCGCGGGACACATTCCCGGCGCGATCTGCGTGCCGAACGAAAGCATCGGCGAAGAGCCGCCTGCTCTTCTGCCCGACCGGGATGCGATCCTGCTCCTCTACTGCCGCAGTGGCAACCGGAGCAGGCAGGCCGCGCAAAAGCTCGTTGATCTCGGCTACACGAACGTCTATGAATTCGGCGGGATCCTCGACTGGACCGATGAAATCGTCACGGATGCCGCCGAACCGCAGGCGGAGAAAACGATCCTGATCGACATCGGCGGCACGACCCTGACTGTCGTCTGCGCGGACAATTCCTCCGCGGACGCGCTTTGGGAAAAGCTCGAAGCCGAACCGCTGGAGCTGACGCTGCACGATTACGGCAGCTTTGAAAAAGTCGGCCCGCTCCCGTGGAAGCTGCCGACCAATGACGAACGGATCACGACCGTTCCCGGCGATCTGATCCTGTATCAGGGCGATCAGATCACGATCTATTACGATGAAAACACCTGGAACTTCACGCGGCTCGGACACATTGCGGATCTTGAACAGACGGATCTGAAAGCGCTGCTCGGTGAAGGCAGCGTGACTGTCCGCTTTCGTGCCGGATAACGTCCTGCAAGCTGCGGCGGCCTTCGGGCCGTCTTTTTTACGCTTCTTCCGGCTGCTCCGCAGGGCACGTGATCCGGCTGATGTCCCGGAACGCGATCTGCGTCCCGTCGGTCAGAAACAAACATGCCTGTGCTGCATCGACCCGCTTGATGCAGACCGTGCAGGTACGGTAGCTGCCGCCGGTCTTGTGCGCATCCGGCACAAACCGCTCGATCCGGACGACGGGATGCTCGCGTTCCCGCTGCTGCAGTGCGATCAGCGCCGCATTGAGCTGCATCAGCGCTTCCTCTTCCGGCTCCTGCCGCTCCTCCGTATACCGTGCGGTCTCCTCGACCGCATCGTCGTATCCGGTCAGCGCAGCAAACGGAGCAAACTGCGCCGCGCGTTTCTCCATCGGCTGCCGCGGATGCGTCCACGAAACGGGATGCGGCAGGTTCAGAATATCGTCATACGGCCCGCTCATGCCTTGTGCCCTCCGATCTGCCGGTTCCGCTCACGCCCGGTCGCGCCTTCGCGGTAGCTCGTTCCGGCAAGGATCGCATTTTTCCCGTACTTCCCTTTGATTTTCAGCATCGCTTCCTGCAGTTTTCGCTCTCTTTGGATCTGCCGCTCCTGCTCCTCCTGCCGCCGCACCGTCTCCGCATACGAAAACAGATCCAGCTGCTCGGCGGCCGGCTGCTCCGACGCGGTTTTCTCCGGCGTCACATGGTTGGCAACAACATACAGCCGCCGGATCGTCAGACGCCGATCCGCAATCCGGTCATACAGACGGCAGACCGCGTCGAGCAGCACCTTGGTCGAGGCCGTCATACGCCCGATGTTCTCCGAGCCGTGCGCAGATTTGGGCACCGCTCGCCCGTAGTGATCCGCTTCCACCGGACCGTCAAAGCCGTGAGTAACGTTTTCGGTATCATATCCGACCGACAATACGATCTGATCGGTGACGAGATGCTTTGCGACGAGATCGAGCGAGAGCCCGCTCATCATCTCCTGCACGATGATCCGTCCGGTTTCGAACGGTGTCGCGCCCGACAGCACCTGCCCGACGCTCAGGCTGCTGCTCTCCGGCCGGTACGCCTTGATGTTCGGGATCCCGGTCGGCTCCCATCCCCACGCATGGTCGATCAGATATTCCGCATTGACGCCGAACATCCGGTACAGCATACTCTCGTTCTCGAGCGAACACCGCGCGATGTCGCCCATTGTATAGAGCTGCCGCGCTTCCAGCCGCTTCGAGATCCCGTGCCCGATGCGCCAGAAATCGGTCAGCGGACGGTGCTCCCACAGTTCTTTGCGGTATCGCATCTCATCCAGCTCGGCGATGCGCACGCCGTCTGCGTCAGCCGTCATCTTTTTTGCGACAATGTCCATGGCGATCTTACACAGGTACAGATTCGTGCCGATGCCCGCCGTCGCCGTGATGCCGGTCTCGGCCAGCACGTCGCGGATCATTTCCCGCGCAAGCTCGTGCGCCGTCATGCGGTACGTCGCAAGGTATCCGGTCACGTCGATGAACACTTCGTCGACCGAATAAACGTGCATGTCCTCATACGAAACGTATTTCAGATAGATATCCACGATCCGCGTACTGTACGCCATATAGCGCGCCATCCGCGGCGGTGCAACGATATAATCGAGTTCGAGCGACGGATCCCGATCCAGATCGGTGATGTTCGTGCTCTTGCCTCTAAAACGGCGCCCCGGCGCATGCTGCAGCCGCTCCCGGTTGATCGCCCGCACCTGCTGCACGACCTCGAACAGCCGCGGACGTCCCGGGATCCCGTACCGCTTCAGCCCCGGCGAAACCGCAAGGCAGATCGTCTTTTCGGTGCGCTCCGGATCGGCAACAACCAGATTGGTCGTCAGCGGATCAAGCCCGCGCTCCCGGCACTCGACGGAGGCATAGAACGACTTCAGATCGATCGCAATATACTGTCTGGTTCCGTCCACAGCTGTCTCCTTTCGATTGTTTTCTGTGCCGCAATATGATAAGATAATAAAAAGAACGCATTCGGAGGAGCCGATGGATCTTCGTTTTTCCGTTGTTCCTGCACCATACGGCACGGTACATCTGCTGATTCTCGCCGGGATCGCCGCCGGGGTCATCGGTCTGTATTTCGTGCTGAAGAACCGCTCCGACGCCGCGCTGCTTCGGCTGCTTTTGATCCTCGGCTGCTGCATGGTGCTGACCGAGATCTGGAAGCAATGGTTCGTCGCCCGTTATGTGTATCCGGGCGTTCTGTCCACCTGGTTCTTCCCGTGGCAGCTTTGCAGCATGTCGATGTACTGCGCCGTTCTCGTTCCGTTTCTGAAAGACAGGGCGCAGGACGCCGTGCTCGTGTTTCTGTCCACCTTCTCGGTCGTCGCGGCCGCTGCAGCGCTTCTCTTCCCCGGCGACATGCTGCGCCCGCAGGTTCTGCTGTTCTGCCACAGTTTCTGGTACCACGGGACGATGCTCGTCGAAAGCCTCGCTGCGATCCTGCTGCTGTCCCGCCGAAAAAAAGCCCCGTTCGGTCCGGCGCTGCTGCTGTTCCTTGCCATGGCCGCCGTTGCGGAATGCATCAACGTCGTCAGCCACGCCGTCGTTCATGATTTCTCGATCGAGGCGAACATGTTCCATATCACGCCGTACTATCCGTCCACGCAGCCGGTGTTCCATGACATCGCCGTTTCCCTCGGGATCCTTCCGGAAATTCTGATCTATCTCGGCGTTCTCGCGCTGTTCAGCTTCGGTCTGCACCGGCTGGAGCAGCGGATCTTTTGCCGCGCTTAATCGCCCTGTGTCTGTAGGAACGCAAGCACCTGCTCCCGGCTTCGCAGCGCCGTACAGGCCCCGACCGACGTCGTGCAGATCGCGCCGCAGGCTGTCGCAAAGCGCAGCGCCGCTTCGATCTCCGCGCCGCGCAGCAGCTCCGCCGCAAGTCCCGCCGCGAAGTTGTCTCCCGCGCCGGTCGCATCGACCGCATCGATCTTGTACGCCGGCAGCAGAAAGCCTTTTTCGGCATTCCGGAAGCAGCACCCTTTCGGTCCGAGCTTGACGATCACGTTCCGGACGCCGTATGTCAAAAACACCTCCGCCATCTCACCCGGATCGCTTTTTCCGGTGAAATACCGCGCCTCGTCCTCGTTCGGCGTGATCCAGTCAATCAGCGGGAGCGAATCCTTCAGATCCTCCGGCGTCAGCTTCCGGAAGTTCGGCAGCTTCGTGTCCGCAATCACCAGCACGCCGTGTTCGCGGCATACCTGCAGCACGGAAAACAGGATTTCGGGATCGTCGAACGGCGCGCGAAACAGCGAGCCGAGTATGACCGCGCGCGTCTTTGCGAGCGGTGCGCTGCAGCGTTCCGGATGAAAGTTGTACCGATGCGCCCGATTCGTGATCGACTTCCGCGACCCGTCGTCCCGCACGAACATCGTCGTGACCGGCGTCGGATGATCCGCGCCGCGCAGGATCAGATCCGTACAGACGCCGGACTGCGCAAGCGTCTGCGCAACCATGTCGCCCGCAGCGTCCTCGCCGAGGGCGCAGAGGATCCCGGTATTCAGCCCGAGCTTTGCCGCGGCGATCGCCTCGTTGACCGCCTCCCCGCCGACATTCAGCGAGCCGGACACCGCGCGATATCCCGACGCGGAGATCGGCTCCGGGTCGAACCCCTTGATGATCGAATCCACCAGCGCCATACCGACCGTGATCAGATCAAATGTTTTTTCTTCCATGCCTTTTCCTTTCTTCCCGAACGGCCGCTTTTTGCCGCCGATCGGTGTGATGCGCGTTTGTTTTGCTCTTTGTAATAATATTTTATCATAATTTTCAAAAAAAGCAACTGTTTCCTGCCAAAAACCTGAATTTACCGGTGAAACGAAAAACGAACCCGGCAGACTGCCGGATCCGTTCGGTATGCAATTGTTTATCGTCTGCCGCCGCGTCCGCCGAAGCCGCCGGAGTTGCCGCCGAAGCCGCCTCTGCCGCCGAAGCCGCCGCCCGCGCCGTAATACAGGCCGGAGGTGAACTGCATCGGCGCCGAAGAGCTGCCCGCCTTTACGGTATAGCTGCCGCCCTCCGTCAGATACGGCGAGGAGTATACGACGCACTGGAAGCTCTTGGACGCCGTGAACGTGAATCCCGAGCCGTCATCGACCGTGATCTCGCTTCCCGCGCCTCCCGACAGTGATACGAGGCCGGAGCACTGGGTACCGGCGTTGAAGTTGACCGCCATGCCGCTTGCGCCGACAGCGAGTACGGTGCCGCCGGTGATGCTTGCGACGGAACCTGCGCCGTCGCCGACGTCAAGCGCGCCGTTGCCGCTGTTGGTCGGTCCTTCCACGATAACCAGACCGCCGGTGACGTACAGCGAGCCGTTGGAGTCCAGTCCGTCGCCCGAAGCGTTCACATAGACCGTTCCGCCGTTGATGTACATCGTTCCGGTCGAGGAGGACATTCCGCCGCGTCTGCCGCCCCACGACCACGTCTCGCTTGACTGGGAATCCGAGCCGCCCGCGGCGTTGATGCCGTCGTCGCTTGCAGCGACCTGCACGGTGCCGCCGTTGATCGTGACGATGTAGCCTTCCAGCCCCTCATAGGACTTGGTGACCGTTACTTCTCCGGCGTCGATCGTCAGAGCATTATCGGCATGGATGCCGTCGTCGCTCGACGCCACGGTGACCGTGCCGCCGCTGATCGTCACATCCGATCCGGCGTGGATCGCATCATCGGCAGCGTCGCATGCTACGGTCGCGCCGTTCAGCAGGATCGCGCCGTCGCACTTGATGCCCTTTTGCGAAACGCTGCTGTTCTGCGAATGCGAAGAACCGCCGCCCGCCGTAACGCTGACCGTACCGCCGTCGAACCGCGCAAAGCCTTCAAAGCTGTCCGCGTCGGAACCGACATCGATGCCGTCGTATCCGGCGCTGACCGTCAAGCTGCCGCCCGCCATGTAGAAATACGCATCCCCGTCGCTGTCGCTGACCTGCACGCCGTCATGCCCTGCCTGCACCGCGATTGCGCCGTCCGCGATCCGCAGCGAATCGCCCGCCTTGAGGCCGATCGCGCCGGCTTCCACGTAAAGAGTGCCGCCGGTGAGCTTCAGATCGTCGTTGCAGACGATCCCGTGCAGTGCGGAGGAAACGTTCAGCGTGCCGTCGCCGTTGATCGTGACGTCGTCCTTGGAATAGATCGCGCCGTCCGCGGTCACGGAATCGTTGCGGTTCGTGTACGTTAAGGTGTTCTCGCCGATCAGCCGGATCACGAGCTTATCGCAGGCATCGACACGGATGCAGGCGTCGGATGCGTTCGTCATCGAGACGTTGTCCAGCAGCAGATAGATGTTGCCGGATTCGTTTTCATCATTGATCACGATCGTCACATTCTCAGAGGAACCGGTCACACGATAGACGCCCTTGGACGTGATCACGACCTCGCTGCCGGAGGAGCCGCGCGTCGAATCGGAGAGCGTGCCCTCGCTGCCGGACAGGACGATCTCGGCATCTGCGTCCTTAGCGGTGACTTCCTTCCAATCGCTGTCGGAGAAGAACTCCTCCAGTGTTTCTGCGGTTACGGCGGTCTTGGCGGCAGGTTCCGAACCGGATGCGGCCGTCGATGCCGCCGAGCTTGCGATCGTCGTGACCGTTGCCGCTGCGGTTGTCTGCAAGACCGATTGTGCGGTCTGCGTGCCGGCCGCCGCGCTGCCGGAGCAGCCGATCACGCCCGATCCGAGCGTCAGCGCGATCAAAAGCGCTGCGGTGTGTTTCCAAAATCTCTGTTTCATGGGAATCTCCTTTCTGCTTAAAGCTGGTTCAGTTGTTCGGTATACGGCAGGATCGAGATCTCGAGGTTGCCGTTTTTAGTGCGCAGTTCGTCGATGAACGCCTTTTCCTCGGCCGGATTCTTCATGCGGATCCGGAACGAGAGCCGGAACATGGATCCCATGCCGGTGGTCTTGACGCCGACGCGCTCCGCGGTTTTGAGGTAGTGCGCAAAGGTATCGTCAAACATATCGATATATTCGAGCGATTCGGGAATCGTCACCTGCAGCATACGGTCCTCATCCATGCGGCTATGTTCGAACAGTCCGACTGATGCAAGCACGAAGTACAGAAGTGCCAGCACGAGCAGAATCACAACGCCGTAGCCGAGATAGCCCATGCCGAACGCGATGCCCGCGCCCATCGCTACGAGGATCGCCGCAATCTCATCCGCAGTGCCCTGCGCGGACCGGAAGCGGATCAGGCTGAACGCGCCGCCGATCGCCACACCCGCGCCGATGTTGCCGTTGACGAACGTGATCACTGCGGAAACGATGAACGGGATCAGCGAAACGACGATGAAGAACCGTTTGGTCGAACGGACCCGCAGCGACATGATCCATGCGTAGCCGAATCCTGTCACGATGGAAACGAGCGCCATCCAGAAGAACTCGGAAGCCGTTACGGTGGAGGAATAGATGGAATCAAACATAATCATCCCCCTTTCTTGCTCATGCGGCGCGGGTCTGTACCCGGTTTTGGAACAGCCGGAGGCGGTAAGCCTCGCCGTATTTGGAGATACTGCCTTTTTTGATTTCACCGTCGGACAGGATCTCTGTCAGCCACAGCGGCATCGCCTGCTGCACCTTGAGTTCGAGGATCGTCTGCCCCGGCAGCAGCAGCGGTGTTCCGTCCATCGAACGGTCGAGCCGCAGCGTGTCGGTTCGGAAGCGCGGCGCATAGTCGTTCGTCAGCCGCAGGTCGCCGTCCGGTCCGAAAATACGCGAGTTCACGGTTGATCTGCCCACCCGTACCGAGTTCGTCTCTGCCGGCAAGGAACCGTTCCGCTTCGGGAATCGTCGTCTGCACGCGGCGCTTGTACACGATGCCGTACGCCTTGCGCTTCAGTTCCAGATAGACCGGCGACGATTCGGTCGCAAGGCCGTAAGAGCGAAGACGGATCTTCTCCTTGAACGCAGGCTTATCAATCGAGGTGCGGATCAGCCGGTAGTCAGGCGTATCGTAATAGAGCGATGCAATCGAAGTCTTGCCGTACGCATCCGGCTCCATGTGACCCGCAAGCCGTTCGCAAACGAACGCAGTCTGCTCGGCGGAGAGGATATATTTCAGCTCATACCGTTTCATGACAACGATCGGATTTTCCACAGATTTCATAGATGTTTCCTTTCTGCAAACCGGCTGCGGCGGCAAGCCTTCCGGCTTCACCGTTATATTTCTGCGGCCGTCTGTCCGCTTTTTGAACCTTTTGGGGATCGCTGTCCATAGGATGCGTTCTCCCGTTTTCTGCATTCAGTATACCCGCGCATCCTTAATCGAAGTTTAAAGGTCAAAATTTTATCTGAAACAAAAAAACGACCCGTATTTCGGATCGCTTTTGCGGTTTCTTTTAGGGATTTGGCGTTCTGTTTGCCGCAGCGCCGGATCGGATCACGCGGCTGCTGCGCAGCATCGTGACGCTCGCATGCGCTGCCTTTGCCGCACGGACGCACTCCGCGCGGACATCGATCGCCGGACGCCGGTATCCGTTGTCCGAAACGGCCGGCTTCCTCAAAACAGCTGCGCTTCGAGCGCGGCAAGGTCGCGATAATCCGGAATGATCAGATTTGCGCCGGCGCGGATCAGTCTCTCGCGCTTCCATTCGTCGATGCCGCAGCGCTCGCGCTCGTTCGTCGCAACGCCGATCGCAAAGCCTCCTGCCTCGCGTACGTTTTCGATCTCGACATACCCGTCGCCGAATCCGATCAGCTCGCTGCCCGAAAGGTCGTTTTCACGGATCATGCGCTCGATGACCATCTTTTTTGAGAACGTTTTGTACTCCCGCTGCGCGCCGTAGATATGCTTTCCGAAATACCGGTCCACGCCGAGCAGATGCGCTTCCTTCAGAACGTGCTCCTCGTCGGTGCCGGACGCGAGATACGGCGTCACGCCGCGGCGCAAAAGCATTTCGAGCAGTTCATAGCTTCCGGGGACCGTCAGCGTTTCGGGATCGATCGAACCGTTCTCAAGACCTTTGAGCCGGTCGTCGATCTTCTCGAGCAGCCGACGCTGATACTCGTCCTTGTACGCCTGCGGATCCTGCGGCGTGCCGCCGAACGCGGTGATCTCCTCCGCGAGCCGGATGCACTGATAGATCGTCTGCTTGCCGGTCAGAAGCGTTATGAACTCCTTGCAGTACAGCTCCACCTGCTCATACGGGAGCGTGCATCCTTTCGGCGTCGCATACAGCTCATCCGTAAAGTACGGCGTCATGATCGCCTGCCACCCCTCGCGGATCAGCGAAACGGTTCCGTCAAAATCCAGCACCGCATAGCGCGGCGTTTTCAAAGGCCGGCT
>CADAQS010000045.1 GCA_902790115.1 uncultured Eubacteriales bacterium
GTGCTGAGTGGAGTGCTGAAAAAGGCCCTGAAGGAATGCTGCTCGCGCGGGGAACAGGCGATCCTGCTGATGAACCGGCGCGGATACAATTCATTCGTATCCTGCCGGAGCTGCGGATATGTGGTAAAATGCCCGAACTGCGATATCAGCATGACCTACCATATCGGCAGCCGGGACGGACTCCTCCGATGCCATTACTGTGGTTATACTATGGTTCCGCCATCGGAATGCCCCAGCTGCGGAGGACATTATATCCGGTATTTCGGTGCTGGGACGCAGAAAGTGGAGGAAGAAGTCCGTAAAATCCTGCCCGGAATACCGACGGCGCGGATGGATTATGACACCACATCCGGCAAGGACGGACATGGGAAAATCCTGGAGGAATTCCGAAGCGGACGGGCAAGGATCCTGATCGGCACCCAGATGATTGCAAAGGGGCTGGATTTTCCACAGGTTACCCTCGTCGGCGTAATCGCGGCAGATCTTGCACTGAACCTTCCTGACTACCGGAGCCGCGAACGTGCATTCCAGCTTTTTACCCAGGTTGCCGGACGAGCCGGAAGGGGCAGCATTCCCGGACGGGTGATTATCCAGACCTACAAACCGGATGATCCGGTGATCGGGTTTGCCGCACGACAGGATTACCGTGCATTCTTTGAAAGCGAGTTCAGGAGACGCCGGAACGGACTGTATCCGCCGTTTACCAATCTCGCGAGACTGCTGATTGAAAGCCCGGATGAAGAAAATGCCGACCGGAAGGCCCGGGAAGCAGAAGCCTGTGTGGAAAAAATGCTGGAAGACCATCCGGAATGGCATCGAAAGGTTCTGAACGTTGTGAATGAACCACCGAGCGTTCAACTGCTGCGGGGGAAACACCGGCGCTAGGTTCTGATGAAGACGCTGGTGAGCCGGGAAACAGATGAATTTTTCAGCGCACTCAGCGATCTGACTGAGACATTGACAGACAGCGCGGATATCTATTTTGAAATTAATCCGACCACCATGATCTGACAGAAAAAAACGGACCGAAACCGAGAAAGGACAGAAACAGAATATGGCAACCAGGAAAATTGTTACCATCGGGGATGACACGCTGCGGAAGACATGCCGGAAACAGGAAAAGTTTGACATCCGGCTTTCCGTTCTGCTGAAGGATATGGCAGATACCATGTACAAGGCCGAAGGTGTCGGGCTCGCCGGCCCCCAGGTCGGTATACTGCGGCGGATCGCCGTCGTGGATGTGACAGAAGATCACAGCGGACTGCTTGAACTTGTAAATCCTGAAATTATTGAGGCAGACGGATGCCAGACCGGACGAGAGGGATGCCTGAGTGTACCGGGCAGGCAGGGCGTGGTAACACGGCCGATGCGGGTCAAGGTCCGCTTCCAGAACCGGAAAGGGCAGTGGAATGAATATGAAACCGAAGGTTTTGAGGCGCGCGCAATCTGCCACGAGCTGGATCACCTGGACGGGAAACTGTATATTGATGTCATGGACCGGGAACTGACACAGGAAGAAATAGAAGGACATATTCCGGAGGATGACAATCAGTGAGAATTGTGTTTATGGGGACCCCGGAATTCTCTGTTCCATCTCTGGAAGCCCTGATTGTACGGAAAGGCATCGAGGTGGTGGGAGTATTTACCCAGCCCGACCGTCCGAAAGGACGGGGAAACAAGATGACTGCCAGTCCGGTCAAGGAGGCTGCCCTGAATGCCGGAATTCCGGTATTCCAGCCGGAAAGAATCCGAAAAACAGGAATTGAGGATCTGCGGGCACTGAAACCTGACCTGTGTGTTACAGCGGCATTCGGACAGATCCTGAGCAAGGAAATCCTCGAAATACCGCCGATGGGCAATATCAATGTTCACGCATCCCTGCTGCCCAAACACCGCGGATCAGCGCCAATCGCATACGCGATTATGAACGGTGATGAAACCGCCGGTGTAACGACCATGATGATGGATGAAGGAATTGATACCGGAGATATGCTTCTGAAGGCTGAAACGAAAATACTCCCTGCAGAAACATGCGGCGAACTGACCCAACGACTGAGCCGGATCGGTGCCGAACTGCTGACAAAGACGCTGGATGCTCTGGAAGCCGGAACCCTTGAACGAATTCCACAGAATGAAGCAGAAATGACATATGATCCCATGCTGAACAAGACAATGGGAATTGTGGATTTTCATATGGATTCCCAAAGAATTCAGGGTCTTGTGAACGGCCTGAATCCATGGCCGTGCGTATCCGTTCCGTTTGAAGGAAACCGGCTGAAATTCCTGCGGGCAGAAACTGCCGAAGGAACCGGAAAAGCAGGCACTGTGCTGAAGGCAGACCCGAAATCCGGCCTGATCATTGCCTGCGGGAATGGAGCTGTTCGGATTATTGAAGTACAGGCACCAGGCGGAAAACGGATGCGGGCAGAAGATTTCCTGCGCGGCGCACACCTTGACGGAAAGCAGCTCTCATGAATGTTCGCAACGTCGCACTTAAGGTGCTGATCGAAATCATCGAAAACGGCGCGTATGCCAATCTTGCTTTGAAAGATGCTGCCCATGAGGTTCCGAAGAGCGAAGTCCCGTTTCTGTATGCGCTTGTGTACACAACGTTGGAGCACCGTTCCTATACAGAATACCTTCTGGCACATTGCTGCAAGCGGCAAAAGAAGACCGTTCGCACGATCCTTCTTCTCGGCGCTTCCGAACTGCTGTATTTAAACACACCTGCGCATGCTGTGATCCACTCCGCCGTACAGCTTGCGAAAGAATCCGGAAAGGCTGCTTCCGCCGGACTTGTCAACGCGGTATTGCGGAGGATCGATCGAGAGCGGAATGCCTTAGCGCCTCTGCCGCAGGATCCTGTCGAACGACTTTCTGTGCTGTACGGGTATCCGGTGTTTATTCTCCGGGACTGGATTGATTCTTTCGGAATCGAGGCCGCGGAACAGATCGCATCCGCTAAGGCAAGCGATCTGCAGATTCGCGCACAGTATCCGTTTACAACCTCAGCGCTGCAGGCTGCGCTGCCGATGGCTACCGTGACAGGAAAGCTGGATCCGAACTGTCTGCACGTCGAAAGCGGATTTGATCTTACGGAAAACGAACTGTTCCGTGATGGAAAGATGACCGTACAGAATGAAGGCGCGATGATGATCTGCCGAGCGCTCGGCGACTTGCACGGAAAAACCGTGCTTGACGCCTGCGCGGCTCCCGGCGGAAAAACCGCCTACCTCGCCTCCCTTGCGGAGAACAGCGCTTGTTTTACCGCATGGGAGCTTCATCCGCATCGAATCGAATTGATGCAGAAAACCTTCTCGCGACTGCATGTGGATGCTAAAATCGAATGCAGGGACGCATCGGTCCTCTATGCGGATTGCGTTGAACGATTTGACGCCGTTCTGCTCGATGTTCCGTGCAGCGGATTCGGACTGCTGTCCGACAAGCCGGATCTGAAGTATCGGAAAACCGAACAGGACGTGGAAAGCCTTGCCGAACTGCAGGAAAGAATTCTAAACGCCTGCTCTCGCTATGTGAAACCCGGCGGAACACTTGTCTATGCCACCTGTACGATCTCGAGTTTGGAAAACGGCAGGCAGATGGAACGGTTTCTTTCGGCGCACACCGAGTATCAGGTTGCCGAACAGCGACAGTTTCTGCCGCAAACCGACGGAATCGACGGGTTCTACTATGCAAAATTGATCCGAGGAAATACATTATGAATTGGATGGACATGACGCAGCCGGAAATTGCGGAAACGATGCGCTCCCTCGGCGCACCTGCTTTTCGCGCCAAGCAGGTTGCCGAATGGCTGAAAAAGGGCGTACGTCCCGCCGACATGTCAAATCTGCCGAAGGATCTCCGTTCGAAGATGGAAGAGATTCCGTTCGGCGGCGCGACAATCTTTCGCAAATACGTTTCCTCGCGCGACGGCACCGTGAAATACCTGTTCGCGCTTGAGGACGATAACATCGTCGAAGGTGTTCTGATGCGCTATTCCTACGGAAACACGGTCTGTCTTTCGACGCAGATCGGCTGTAACATGGGCTGCAAGTTCTGCGCGTCCACGCTGAACGGATGTGTCCGGAATCTTCGCCCCGGTGAAATGCTTTCCTTTCTCTGTGAAATCGAGCGGGATGAGCCTCCGCAGGACGGAAAAAACCGAACCGTTACCAATATAGTTCTGATGGGCAGCGGAGAGCCGCTCGACAATTACGAGAATGTCGTAATGTTCCTGAAGCGTGTGACCTCACCGGACGGACCGAACATCAGCGCCAGGAACATCTCGATTTCTACCTGCGGGATCGTTCCGAAAATCTACCGGTTTATCGAAGACGCCCCGCATGTGACGCTTTCGATCTCTTTGCATGCACACAGCGATGAGATTCGTGATACGATCATGCCGGTAAACAAAGCATACCGGATTGCGGAAGTGCTCGAAGCGGCCAAAGCGTATGCGGACCGGACCGGGCGGCGCGTCGTGTTTGAATATGCGCTGATCGGCGGAACAAACGATTCCCATGCCGATGCGATCGCGTTGGCAAGGCGGCTCAAAGGGATGCTCTGCCATGTCAATCTGATCCCGCTCAATCCTGTCGAAGAACGCGGTTTGAAGGGTGTCTCGCGCGAACACGCCTATAAGTTTTGCGACTGGCTGACCAAAGAGCACGTTTCGGCGACGGTGCGTCGGGAAATGGGAACCGATATAGACGGCGCCTGCGGACAG
This sequence comes from uncultured Eubacteriales bacterium, assembly GCA_902790115.1. Lineage (GTDB taxonomy): Bacteria > Bacillota > Clostridia > Christensenellales > CAG-138 > UBA3792. The sequence continues at coordinate 4,727 of CADAQS010000045.1, forward strand.
CTCAGAAGGAGGGTTTTGCATGAAATTAACGGGTAAAACGGAGACCGGGCGCAGGCCCCGGAATGAAGATTCGTATCTGATCCTTACCGGCGAAGATTGCTTCCTCGCTGCAGTCTCCGACGGCATGGGCGGTCATGCTGCGGGTGAAACAGCAAGCCGTCTTTCGATTGAAACGCTGTATCGGCTTCTCTCCTCACCCGGAGCGCACGACGAATCCGATCTCCGTGCCGCTTTTTCAGAGGCGAACCGCGTTGTCTGCTCCGAAGCCGAAGCCAATCCCGCATACAGCGGAATGGGTGCGACGCTGGTTGCTGCGCTTTTGACGCCGGCCGGATTCTATGCAGCAAACGTCGGCGATTCGCGTCTTTACCTCTATGACGGCAAAACCTTGCGCCAGATTACGCACGATCATTCCTTTGTCGCGGAACTTGTTCGTCGCGGGATCATCACAAAGGAAGAGGCGCGCACGCACCCCCGCCGCAACCTGATCACCCGATCCATCGGCAGCGAACCCGAGGTCAATGTCGATCTGTTTGACTGCAGCTGGAATGCCGGAGATATTCTGCTGCTCTGCTCCGACGGTCTTTGCGGAACGCTTCTGGAAAGTGAGATGGCTGACATCCTGAACCATATCCATGATCTTGATACGGCCTGTTCGGTACTGATCGAGCGCGCCCTGCAGCAAGGCAGTTCGGACAACATCACGGTCGTTCTCGCCCAGAATACGGAGGATCCCGCATGAAGAGCGTCATCATCGACCGAAAATATCAAATTCTCGATGAGATCGGTTCCGGCGGCATGGCCTACGTCTACAAAGCGGTCAATATGACAAACCGCCGAACCGTTGCCATCAAGATGCTCAAGCCCGAGTATAAGGACGACGCAGAGTTTTTGCGCCGTTTCTCCCGCGAAGCGGGAACGGTTCTGAACCTTTCACACGAAAACATCGTCCGTGCATACGACGTCGGCAAATATCAGGGCATGCCGTATATCGTGATGGAATATGTCGAAGGACATACGCTGAAGGACCTTATCGATCAGAACGGTCCTCTCCCCATCCGCACCGCGATCGGCATCACCTGTCAGATCCTCGATGCGCTGACGGTCGCGCATCAGCACGGGATCATTCACCGGGATGTCAAGCCGCAGAACGTAATCGTTACCGACCGCGGAAAAGCAAAACTCACCGACTTCGGCATTGCGCGCGAAGCAAAAGCCACCACGTCCACGTTCAACGGAAAGAAAGTGCTCGGCTCCGTGCACTACATTTCGCCCGAGCAGGCAAAGAACGCGATTGCGACCGAAGAGAGCGACCTGTATTCGGTCGGCGTTACGCTTTACGAAATGCTGACCGGTACCGTACCGTTCACCTCCGATTCCACTGTGACGATCGCGCTCAAGCACATTCAGGAAAAGCCCGTTCCGCCGATGGAGCGCAATCCGGAGATTCCGGTTGCGTTGAACGATATCGTGATGCGCGCGCTTGAAAAGGAGCCCTCCGACCGGTACGAGAGCGCAAGAGCCATGCGCGCCGATCTGGTCCGTTCGATCGCAAATCCGAACGGCACTTTTGTGCGCGACCGGGAAAAGAACGACGAGCCGCATAATCCGCACAGCATCCCTGTCTATCTGCTGATCGGTCTCTGCGTGTTTATTCCGGTGATTGCCATCATCGTCGGAATACTGATCTATACGACAAACTGCAGGTCGGAAGAGTTGCCCAAAGAGGATGCGGTGCCGACCATTACAGCTGCGCAGGAGACGACCGAACCCACTGCCGTTCCGACGCCCACCGTCAACCCTAATATCACGAACGTCGTCGGCATGGCGCAGGACGATGCGCTTGTGCAACTGAACGGCACCGGTTTTACGGAACTGTATATCACCTATACGACCGAGTCCGAAAAGGCATTCGAACCGAATACGGTGATCCGCCAGGAATCATTCCCATCCGAATCATCCGACCATGAACGGATCGAACTGACCGTTTACCGTGCTTCACAGGGAACATATCATGCGGACGTATCCTTTACCTTTACGCTGACCGAAGCGGAATCGCTCGTACGAATCGTTTATGAAACGACGAACTACCTCGACATCCCCTATCGCGTCATCGTATACGAGAGCGAACGTCCCTATGAAAGTACAGATACGACTATCGCCGCGACAGTTTACTGCTACGATCCGGTCACAAGACCGCTGATTCTGCTGGTCAACGGGCAGGAAGTCACAACGCAGTCCGTTGCCTTTTCGAAATAATATGGAAAACGGATTGCTGTTAAAGGGTGTCGGCAGCTTTTATGAAGTACTGACCGAAAGCGGGGAAACCGTCACCTGCAAAGCGCGCGGCGTTTTCCGCAAGCAAAACCTTGTCCCGACGGTAGGCGACCGGGTTCGGTTGGAGCGGCAGCCGCAGGGATATGCGCTGCTTTCCGAGATCCTGCCGCGCAAAAACCTGCTGGTGCGTCCACCGGTTGCGAACATCGATCAGATCCTGCTTGTGCTTGCCGCTTCCGCGCCGGAACCGGATTGGCTTCTGCTTGATCAGATGATCCTGCAGGCAAAGCGACTCGGCATCGAGCCGATCCCGGTTCTGAACAAAATGGATTGTGCCGACGGTTCGATCGTTGGCCAGTTTGCAAAAGAGTACGCTGCCTTTCAAACGCTCTCGGTCAGCGCAGCAACCGGCGAAGGTCTGAACCAGTTGCGTAACGTTCTGAAAGGTCGTGTGACCTGCTTTGCAGGACAATCGGCCGTTGGCAAATCTTCGCTTCTGAACGCCTTGTTTTCGGAGCTGAATCTCGAGACCGGTGAACTGTCCGAAAAGACGGAACGAGGCCGTCATACGACCCGTCACGCGGAATTATGGCCGCTTGCGGGCGGTGCCGTACTCGATACCCCCGGATTCTCGTTCTATGAAAGCCCGATCTGGGAGCAGCAAGAACTGAACGCCTGCTATCCGGAGTTTTCCAAGACGCCGTTCCCCTGCCGTTATCCCGACTGCATGCACGACACTGAACCGGAGTGCGGTGTGAAAGCGCTCCTGGACGACGGCAGTCTTTCCTCGGGACGTTATGAACGCTATCTGACCCTTGCAAGAGAAAACCAACAGAGGAGAAAACACCGATATGATTAAAATTGCGCCATCGATTCTTTCGGCTGACTTTGCAAACCTCGGCGAAGCGACCGCAAAACTGTCCGGCTGGGGGGCCGACTGGGTTCACTTTGACGTCATGGACGGAAACTTTGTGCCGAACATCACATTCGGACCGCCGACCTGCAAAGCGATCCGTCCGCATACCGAGCTTCCGATCGACGTGCATCTGATGGTGGAGCATCCGGGTGACTGGATTATACCGTTCCACGATGCCGGGGCAGATATCATTACGTTTCATGTCGAGTCCGGAGAGCACCATCTGCACAGTCTGTTGCAACGGATCCACGCTCTCGGTATGAAAGGCGGTGTCGTTCTGAATCCGGCAACACCGATCGAAAGCTGCATCCATCTGCTGCCCGACTGCGACCTCGTTTTGATGATGAGCGTCAATCCCGGATTCGGCGGTCAGAAGTTCATTCCGGAGACGCTGCACAAGATTCATCAACTCCGTCAGGAGATCGAGCGGCGCAATCTTTCAGTCGATATAGAAGTGGATGGCGGCGTCAACCCCGAAACCGCAAAGGCCTGCATCGACGCCGGCGCAACGATTCTTGTCGCCGGCAGCGCCGTCTTCCATGCGCCCGATCCGAAAGCGATGATTCAAATGCTTCGCTGTGAATAATCGTCAAAAAGCAAAGACCCGTGCCGAAAACCGGTACGGGTCTTTTTCCTTGGGCGTTAGTGAGAATACTTTGCGATGATGGCGTCCATCTCGTCCTTGGACAGGTTGAATTCCTTACGGATCTGTTCCAGAACGACGCCGGGACGCTTCTCGATCTTGTTGCGCAGCTGTCTGACGGCGCTTTCCCACTTGGAGTAAGATCTCGGCAGACTCCAGCGGTGGATCTGCCGCTCCATCTCCGGTTCCAGTTCGGACACGACCTGATCGTACAGCGTGAGCAGCCTTTCTGCGGAGAAATCATTCATAACGACTTCGACATAACGCTCGACAAACTTCTGCCGCCAGATCGGACTGGTTTTGAGCGCAACTGTAAAATAGAAATGCGTCAAAGAGCCGTGTGCTGCGGGTTGACCCTCCTTTTTGAAATACAGGTGCATGATATCTCGATCCGCCCCGCTCATGAAGCAGTAATCCAAATCGTACAGGATCGGCCGCCATTTAATCTTATAATCCGTTGTGCGCCAGTATTTCTGGTTGAAGGAGTCCGTTTCCAACATGAACGTGCGGCAGATGACATAGTCGATAAAAGCGTCGTCATCGACCTTTTCGAGATAGCTTTCATACTTGCTGTCGGAGGACAGGTTCATGTTCTTGGACGCGTTGAACAGGCTCTTGAACTCCTTGTTGTCGCCTTTCATCGCGATCGAACCGTTGCGCATGATCGTATTGACCGTGTCCGGATCAACGCCGTAATGCGTTTCCAGATAGCGCGAGTTCAGTTCCTCGTTAAAATCATACAATCCGTAATACTCGCCGTTGACATAGAGCACGACGAAACGGGAATTGGCGCAGTCCACATTGAGATTCAGACATGCCCGCGAAACGTAGGCGTCGCGAAGCCGTGCGCAAATGTCCTTCCCGTTGTTATCCTGACCGGCATTGCGAAGCGCAAACGCGCCGAATTCGGTGAACTCATAATCCGGAAAGAAAGGATAGTCGACCGTACGCTGCCCATAAGCAGCGCGAAGGCTGAGCGTCAGAGACTTTTGCGCCATCGAAAGCGTTCCTCTGCCCTTTGCCTTTACATCGCACGGAAATGAAGTGCCGATGTATCCGTCAGCTTCGTAATAGTTGACATAGCCCTTGCGCTCCGTGATCTTGCTGTGATCGCGGACGCTGTACACCGTATTAAAATCCGAAGGGCTCATGGAAAGGCACACAACCGGAACGGTATGCGGCTGTTCGTACAGATACGTATAGGTAACGATCTGACTGTCCATCAATCCGTCCGAAACGGCATACGCGCGGATCACGCTGTTTTTGGTGATCCGGATCGGCTCCGTATAGCGGTTCGACTTGGTCGAAGGCTCGCTGCCGTCGGTCGTATAGTAGATCACGGCATTTTTGTCGAGGTCGGAAAGCGTCAGGTAAAAATCGGCGGTCTGGTACAGCGCAGTCTCCGAAAACGTCGGATCGGAAGTATAGCCGGTCTCGTATGTGCTGTTGTTAGTGCTGCCCTTGGTCGGCTTACTGAAGAACACACGGCGCACGGTGGGATTGGTCTCGAGCCGTCCCGAAGACATGCCGACGGTCTGTACGCCGGTTTCAAACACATCGACAACCGTTCTGCCGTCCGGTCGAAGCAGATACAGCGTCTCGCCGCCCGGAGAGATGCTGAAATTGCCCTGATACTTAGAAACGGAAACGGTCGTGTAGTCTCCCGCGCCGAGCAGCAGAGACGGGAGCCGGAATTTGGTCGGCGTATCGATATCATCCGTCAGATACCAGCCGTCCAGCTTCACATCTTCCGATCCGCCGTTGTGCAGTTCGATCCAGTCGTCCTCTCCGCTGCCGCGCGCATGGATTGCGCAGACTTCGGAAATATAAACGCCGTCAGATTGAAAAAAGCCGAACGAGTCGGCTTCGGAACGTGCGTGTCCGTTCGGGGAAAGCGGTGTCGGTTCTCCGTAATACACGATCGTTCCGGCGGTATCGCGTCCCAACGAAACATTTCCACGCGATGCGGTGATCTTGAGCTGATCAAAAGTATTATCGGCAGAAGAATACAGTTTAAGCGTTTCGCCTTCCGAGACTGAAAACGAAGCGTGCAGCTCATCTCCGGTCATCTCCTTGCCGGAAAGGAATACCAGCAGATATCCGTTCGCAGGGATCGTCACATCCGGGAACGCCCACTTTTGGAAATCCTTGCTGTCGGTCAGATAGTAGCCGAGCAAGCTGATCGGTTCGGAGGTCTGATTGTACAGCTCCACCCAGTCGCTGCGGTCGCCGTCGCGGTCCGCAATGCTGTAATCGTTGCTCGGAAGAACCTCGTTGATGACAACCTTGCTGTCAAGTCCCGTATAGATCGGTTCCGGCGCATCGGTCGGTTCAGGCTCTTCGACATACTCCGTCATGACGTTCTCGGCACCGGGAGTCGGCGTCGTGGTAAAGACATACGATCCGTCCGCATTCCGCATGTACGTCATATCCTTATGCAGCGTTTCTGGGATTTCAATCTCGGCGCTGAGAATACCGTGTTCATTGAACAAATACAGATGGTCGCCGTAACGGCTGATTCCCGTCTGCACGCAGATATGTCCGTCGCTGTTGTCACAGTCGTCCTTGCAGCAGCGGATCACGAGATAATCGTGCGCCGCAATCGTCGCGTTCAGATTCGGCTTGTCATAATCCTCGGGATCATCGGTCAGCGCGAAATTCTCCATCACAATCGGCTGATCGGTCATATTGTAGAGTTCAACCCAGTCACAGCCCGCGCAGCCGCTGCAAAGCAGCGCTTCGTTGTTGCGTGTGGACACCTCAGAGAACAGAATGCCTTCCGTCGGCGCGAAGACCTGCTCCGTCTCGTCCTGGGGCAGCGGAAGTTCGGAAAGCGTGTCGTAAATGGCGGTCAAATTCTCGCCGTTCGGCGTGGGTTCTGCACAAAAGCCATAGGAACCGTCATTTTTCCGCGCGTAAGAAACGTCGCGGGCGAGTTCCGGAATCGTCAGT
>CADAQS010000046.1 GCA_902790115.1 uncultured Eubacteriales bacterium
GCAGTGTATACACTGCGCCGTAATCCAGATCCTTGACGGTGGGCTGGGATCCGTTGTCAAAGTCGACGGTCACATCGACCTCGTCGATCTTCCAGACAGGGAAGATCACTCCGTCCATATCCTTCAGATCGGCAGCGGCAATGGTCGCACTGGGAGCATAGTAGCCCTTGGAGGACGAAAGCTTGCCTTTGTGCGTCAGATCAGCCGGAGGAGGCGTGGTGCCCGTCTGCACATTGGTATAGTACCAGCCGACCAGCGTGTAATGCTCCCTGGTGAGGGCGTCCGCGCCGGGCAGGACAACATCCTCTCTGGTGGCTAACGTATAGGTAATTGCATCGGGCAATGTGCCGATGCCTTTGTTGTTTTCATAATGGAGGGTATATCCGATTGCGGTCCACTGTGCATAGATCGTGATACTCTCCGTGAGCTCGTGGTATGTATCCACCGGAACGTTGAAGGGCTGGGTGCCGGCCTGATCCAGCGTCCAACCATTGAAGGTATACCCGGTGCGGAGGGGCTTAAAGTGCGTGAAGACGATCCACGGGCCTTTTACAGGATCCGCCGGGACGCCGTTGTTCCTTGCGTCGTCCGCATTCAGATCAAAGGTCAGCGTATACTGCGGCTCGGCCCAAATGGCATACAGGGTGGTATTCTCCTGTATGGTGAAGGTATAGGAGAGTTCGCGGGAGTTATAGGCCTTTCCCTCTTCATAAGCAATGTATTCGGGCCTTTTTGCTTCGGAATCCCTGTCGAAGCCCAGGAACTGATAACCCTCTTTGCTCACATGGGTGTAGAGGACAGAGACCTCCACAGTATCGCCGATCTCATAGGTCTTATCGCCATAGAAACCGGTAGCGACGGAACCGCCCTGCATATCGAAATGGAGGGTGACCTGGGTGGCCATAGGTTCTGCCGCAGGTGCGGGCTCCTCCGCAGGTTCGTCCGCAGGTGCGGGTTCCTCCGCGGGTTCCTCTGCTGCCGGTTCTTCGGCAGGCGCGGGTTCTTCCGCGGGTTCCTCGATAGCTGCCGGTTCCTCGGCGGGCGCAGGCTCTTCCGCAGGCTCCTCGGCCGGTTCCTCAACAGCAGCAGGTTCTTCCGCCGGCGCGGGTTCCTCTGCGGGCTCTTCCGCAGGCTCTTCCGCTTCTTCGATCGCCTTCTCCGGCGTGTCGTCCGGTGCCGTTACCGCTGCGGTTTCGGCCACGGGCTCCTCATCCTCAGCGAAGACGCTGACCGGGAATACGGTCAGCAGCATGAGGACTGCCAGAAAGAGCGAAGTCAGACGACTGAAGCTCTTACTTTTTGCCATGTCTTTTTCCTCCATCTTAATGATAGTTTTTGAGAATAACACATTCTCGGCGCTTGTTCCTATGCGTATACGCAAAAAACGTATGTGCATAGATTCATACCTTTGCATTATACTGCTCTTGCAGGGATTATGCAAGAGCTCATTTTCGAGAAAATATACTTTTTATCTGAATTTTTCAAACAAAAAAACGGCGGATCTGTTCAATCTACCGTTAATTTGAAAACCGGTTCTCGCAAATTCGACGAATACTTCTTAAATAGTCAAATAACCGAGTGTTTGCGGTATTCATGTTTCTTTAATATTTCATTGAGCAATCGATTTAATTATGTTCATTTTATATTTTTTGCATAATTATGTGCATATTCTGCTGAACGGTCAGCCGTTCAAATAGAAGAAACGCCAGTACAGAGGTCCCCAGACATTGACCAGCACGCACAGCAGCACCAATGCGGAGCGCACGCTCGTCCACCGCCGGTGCGTGAGTCCCATGCACGAAAGCAGCAGCAGGTACGGCAGAAAGTCCATCGCGTAACGCATTCCGAACTGTGCAAAGCCGTTGCCGTAGTTCAGCACAAAAGGCACCGCGCAGACGACCGCACTGCCGAGCAGCACCCATGTGAACGGCCGGTTGCGGCGCGTCCAAAGCGGAACGACACATGCGTACAGCAGCGGTGAACAGAACGTCAGCGAAACGCCGGCGAGCGTAGGGATCACATACGGATCTTCGGCTTGAAACTTCGGCATCAGCAGAAAGATCGAGCGGAGATTGTTCGGCGCATTGGACAGCGACAGCGCTCCCCCGACCTTCGGAAAGCTCCCGGTCACGACCGTGCGGAACGATTCGTCCACCTGTGCAGCCGTCAGCTCCTCCGCGGGCGTGTAGGGAATGCCGGCCGCATAGTTCCACGGCTCGGCAAGGTTGCGCTGCAAAAATGCAAGAAACGCGCGGCGCTCAGCCTCGGTCGGAAACGCGGCGTCCCAATCGGTGCGCTCCACGGCATGCAGAAAGTCCATCTGCGCCGGTGCGCCGTCCACATTCTCCTGCATGTAATAGTACAGCGGCTTGAACAGGTCCTTGAGATGGGTCAGATTGTAGCTTTCGTCCATGATCGTGCCGAAGCGGACATAGTTGAGCGCCATGTAGAAACCGCCGAACACCGCCGCGCCCACCGCGTACAAGAGGCCGAGCCGGATCCAGTCATTCTTTTTTCGATAAAGAAGAATGTGCGCTACGAAGAACCCTGCGCCGAGCAGGTTCGACAGCCGGCAGCAGACGCAAAGCCCGAACGACAGTCCCGCAAAAAACAGACCTGCGTTCTCCGCCGCCCGCCGCCGGTAGCGCTGCGTGGCGAGCAGCATCGACAGATACAGCAGCGTCCACGAGGCGACGTGTCCGATGAACCACGAATGCGCCACGGCCGCGCAGAAGCAGTGCACCGTCCCGAAGATTGCGAACACGGTACACCATAGCTGTTCACGGATGTTGCGGCCGATGCGGAGGTTCTGCAGCACGCGCCGGAACAGAACCGCATTCGCCGCGCCGAGCGTGATGCCGATATAGGCATAATGGATCGCCTGCGCGCCGGTTACGGCCGCGATCGGAAGCAGCAGCAGAGAAACGCCCGGCGCAAAGTGCATGTAGGTTTTGCCGCCGAGCTCGATCGATTCGAGATACCCCGGAAGCGTCGGCGTGTCCAGCCTGCCATGCAGCAGAGAATCGGTCAGATAGGAATAATTGTTGTAGACGACAAACTCATGATTGTTCAGGGCAAACAGGATCCCCCACGAGACGGCGAACAGCAGCGCGTCGAGTTTCCATCCGGCAAACCGCGGGAGCTTCTGCCCGCGTAAAAACACATAGTCCGCGATCCAGACGAGCATCAGGATCAACAGGCACAGCAGCATCACCAGCCAGTAGATCATCCCTGCTTCACCTCGTGATACGATTCCTCGGTGTTGACGTTCCAGACCGCCTCGCGCCCGGTTCCGTTTTTCCATGCGTGAACGGCTTCCATCGCCGTCAGCATCGAGTGGTCCATGTTGTTGTAGCGGTGCTGTCCGTTCCGCCCGATGCAGTAGAGGTTTTCGACCGTATTCAGATAGTCGCGCACAACGCCGAACTGCGCGTAGGTGTCAAAGTATGCCGGATATGCCTTTTTGACGCGGATGCGCGTGCCGTCTTTGACTGCGCCGGGCGCAATGATCTGCATCCGGACAAGCTCCTCCTCGGCAAGCTGCAAAAACGCCTCTTCCGACAGGTTCCACAGCGCGTCGCCCTCGCTGCAGAAGTATTCGAGTCCGATCCAGACCGTATGCTCCGGATCCGCGACCAGATACGGCGACCAGTTGTTGAAAATCTGAATGCGCCCCATTTTGACGTCACGTTCCTGCACATAGATCCAGCAGTCCGGCACGAGATTGCCGAGCGTCTTCCGGTCGGTCTCGTTCTGCAAAAGCAGCCTGTCCACCAGCACGCCGGCGGTGATAAAATCGCGATACGGCAGTCCGTTCGCCACCGTGCGCACTGTCTGCGGGACATTCCCGTCCATTCCCGCGATCAAATCCTTAACCGGCATGGAGGAAAACACGACCTCCGCTTCGAACCGCTCGCCGTCCTGCGTAACGACGCCGGTGATCCGGCTGCCGTCCATCGTGAGCGTTTCGACTTCCTTGCCGTAACGGATTGTGCCGCCCATACGGACGATCTCCTCCGCCATCACGGTATAGAGCTGACCCGGGCCGTACTTCGGGTACTCAAACTGTTCGATCAGCGAGGTCTCAACCGTGCCTTTATTCCGGATCCCGAGCGCGCTTTTGAGCATCTCCGAAACCGCCTTTTTGAGCGACAGACCCTTGATCCGCTGTGCGCCCCAGTCCGGCGCGATCTCCGCGGGATTGCGTCCCCAGAGCTTCTCATTGTAGGATTCGAAAAACATCCGGTACAGCGGCGTACCGAACCGGTTGATCATAAAGTCTTTGAGCGTCTTTTCCTCGCGCTTGAACAAGACCGACCACACATATCCAAAGCCGGCGGCAACCGTGCGCCGAAATCCCATGTTTTTCAGCGTCTGCCATTTCATAGAGATCGGATAATCAAAAAACTTCCGCGAAAAGTAGATGCGCGAAACCCTGTCGCGCACGAGCATGACACGATCCTCCGTTTGAGGATCCGGTCCCGCAGGAGCAAGCGGCTTGTCCCGCCCGAGCAGCCGATCGTCGTAAGCAGGCGCGCCCTGCAGCGGCATCAGCTGATGCCAGAGCGCCGCGACCTCGTCATTTTTGGTAAAGAACCGGTGCCCGCCGAGATCCATCCGGTTTCCGTGATAGGTCACGGTACGCGAAATACCGCCGGGCTGTTCGTCGGCTTCAAGCACGATCGGAATCAGGTCGGTGGTTTTCAACAGTTCATAGGCGGCGGTCAGACCGGCAGGGCCGGCGCCGATCACAACGGCATAGCGGGACATCAGAATTCAGGCCTCCTTCCGGTCATAGATCAAAAACTTGCGTGCAAAATAGTTCCAAAGCAGCACAACCGCGGTCATTACAACCTTGGCAAGCAGGTACACCTTCAGCTCAAATCCGGCAACTGTGAACACGACGGTCTCCGAGCCGAACAGCGCGTCCGCCGCCCATGCGCCGAGCTCGGTCAGTCCGAGCCCGATCAGGCCGATCAGGCCGAACAGCAGAAAAGATTTCAGGTTTCTGCCCTTCCCCTGCTGCTCCGGCGCCGTGAACACGAATCGGTTTGACAGAACGAAGTTCACCGCAAGCCCAGCCAGAAAGCTTAGCACATGCGCCGGATAGACTGCCTGCTTCGTACCGAGGAACGCGAACACCCATTCGGTGCAGGCGTACAGCACGAACCAGTCGATCAGCGTCGCAATGCCGCCGACGATCGCGTAGCGGATCAGTTCTTTCAGCTGCTTTTTCATATCGTTATTGTACCATATCGCCGCGGAACCGCAAGGCGATCCGATGATTCTTCATCGGAATTCCGCAATTCCGACAAATCTTTCGCTCAGAGATAGATCCGCATCGAGTCTTCGATCCAATAGGCGTATTCGGTTCCTTCCCGTTCGAGCGTCCGCAGCCGTTCCCACAGCGGAAGGCCGTCGGACACGTCGTGCCAGAGATCCGCAAACACGAAGGTGTGCGGATGCGCTTCGGCTGCGTACTGCAGCGCGTCAGCCTGCACAAGTATGATCTTGTCCCGGTGCGGAAACTGGCAAAGCAGATATCGTTCAAACAGACGGATCGCGGTCGCGTCGCGCTCGATGACCGTTACGCGGTCCACCTCCGGCTTTTCGCTTGCGCAGAACGCAAAGTACCCCATACCGAGTCCGTAGGCCGCTACGTCGCCGCGCGCCGAAGCGATCGGCCTTTGCATCGTCAGGATCTCGTTCGGCGTGACGCTCATCCATTCCCTCCCGTCCTGCAGGATGCAGGGATAGTCGAACGGCTCGGAAAAGTACCCGAGCCGCGGCAGCACGCGCCCGTCAAACGTTTGCCGCAGGTCTCCGCAGACGATCAGCTCATACGGCCGATAGGTCTGCATCCGCATGCTCCATGCGCCGTCGCTCACCGTCGGGAAGCGGATCGCTTTCCGGTACGGATCGGAAAGGAACGCCTTAGGGTCAAGGTGCTTGACGCTCTCCCCAAGATACCGCTCGCGCAGCTGCCGGTCGTCATACAGATCCATCGCGCCTGCGAGCAGCAGCAAATACGCGTCGTGCAGGGATCTGCCGCATTCTTCGGCCGTCTCCCGTACCGCCGCAGCGTCGATCGCGTCCGCACACCCGTTTAGATACGCTGCCGCGCAGCGCAAAAACCGTTCATTTGCCTGTTCCGTCGTCATGCCGCCAGTATAGCATACCGGTCCCGATCCCGCAAGCGCACCGTGTTTTGAAATTGTTTTCAAACGTGCCTTGCTGCAAATGGTATAATGGTTTATAATTGCTAAATCTGCCGCGAAAGGAGTGCCTATGTCCGCTGTTTCTGCTTCGACCGTCTTTGCGCTGTTTTGCGGATATCTGCTTTTGATGAACCTGCTTGCGTTTGCGCTCTATGCGATCGACAAGTCCCGCGCGCGGCGCGGTGCATGGCGTATCCCGGAACGGACGCTTATTCTGCTCGCTTATTTGGGCGGTGCGCCCGGGGCATGGATTGCGATGACAGCGCTTCGGCATAAGACGAAGCACACGAAATTTCTGGTGCTGGTGCCGCTTGCTTTTGTGCTCTGGGCAGGACTCGGAATCTGGCTCGCGATCCGATCGTTCTGAAATTCCGCCCGATTTTTTACGAAGTCTTTGAAAAGAATTCGATGTTTGTCCGCAATTCGGACGCATTTGAACGATAAACTGTAGCCGTTCCGAACGAATGCTACGGAGGGAAACTATGATGAAAAAGCTATCGATACTGCTGCTTGCCGCCCTGCTCCTCTTTGCGGGCATTCCGGCGGTCTACGCAGAGGACGGCGATGTCTTCATCGACGCCGTCCGCACAAGTGACGAATACAAGGATCTTTTGATGGACTCGTTTGATCAGACCGTGCTTGGCAAAAACGCCAACATCCGCGGTCAGCTCAAAAAGATCCTCTACCTTGACGACATCACCGTCGACGCCGCCGCCTATAACCGGATCATCACCGCCGCCAACGATGCGATCCGCAACGAATCGCTGTCCGAAGGCGCGTCGCTCGATTCCTACACCGAAGACGATCTGGAGATTGCGATCAACCTGATTGCCGAGATCTGTGCTGCGCTCGACCTGAACTTCTCGATCGACCCGAGCAATGATTCGCAGAACGAATATGCCCGCGTCATCACAATCAAAAAGGGCAACAAGGTGCTCGGCCGCATCAATGCCGACGCCAAGACCGACGTCGCCAATCCGCCGCAGAGCGTCTGGATCGTCGCAGGCAGCGCGCTGCTCGTGCTGGCGCTTGCGCTCGCTGTCGTTCAGCTTTCCCGCAGAAGGAGTACGGAAGCATAAATGGAAGCCGTTCCCGCAACCAAAAAGAGATATGCAGGCAGGGCGCTCGCCCTGCTGCTGCCGTTTGCGCTGTTTTTCTGCGGCATCTTTTTTGTCAGCATCTACCTGTTCCAAACCGTAATCGAGGAAACGAGCTACTTCTCCCTGCTTGTCGGCGATACGGTTCCGCGCGAGGTCGAGGACTATGACACCGGCTTTACGCCCGGCGCGCGGCCTTCCGTGCTTCTGCGCGTCCCGTCCGTTGCGTACGGAAAGCAGTTCGCGCGGCTCAACGTCTCGTGGGACGGCGGCGGCTGGGACATCGTCAATGTTCCGGTCTTTCTCGGCGCGGATAAAAGCGTGCTCAAAAAAGGCGCGGGCATGTCGTACGCTTCGTCCTTTCCCGGCGAAGGCGGCTGCACGATCCTGTCCGCGCACGTCACCCGACATTTTGCCGAGCTTGAACGCACGCCGGAGGGCGCGACCGTGCTGATCGAAACCTCCTACGGTCCGTACCGCTACCGCGTGATCGAGCGCGTCGACGGCGTGGACGGCACCGACCGCTGGTACATGGATGCGTCGAACGACTGCGATCTGATCCTGTATTCCTGCTATCCGCGCGAGAACAACGGGGAACGCCGCACCCAGCGCTGCGTGCTCCGCTGCACCCTCGTCGACGGCGTGGAGGTGTCGAAATGAAATTCGGAAAAGCACTCGGGACGCTGCTCCTATGCGCGCTGCTGATCGGCAGCACGGTTCTGACTCTGGTTTCGGGACTGTTGAGCTTTCTGATCCTGAACCCGAACTATTACAAATCATTCGTGCCCGGCAGAAGCTACTGTGACGAACTGCGGCAGCGGATCGGCGAGAACCTCGACCATGTGGCAATTCTGTACGGTCTTGACGAAGGCGTGCTGACCGACGTCGTGACCGACAGGGACATTATCGCCTACACCGCCGCGACAACCGACGCTCTGTTCGACAACGACACGACCGACACGCTGACGCTGCCCGCCTTCCCCGCCGAAGGATTTGCGAACTATCTCCGAAGCCACTCCTCGTACAGCGAGCAGGCGATTCAGGATTTTTCGGAGGACTGCGCGGCATCGGTCACCGAAGATCTGACCGCGATCAACGTCAATCTGCTCGTCTCGGGGTTTACGAAACTGCGCAACTCGCGCCTTGCCGCGCTGTCGCCGATCCTGTGCCTTGCCGCATTGGTTCTTTGCGGCGTGCTGCTTGCGATGCTGCTGATGGTGCACGGCGATACGAAGCGTGCGGGCAGCGTGTGCGTCTGGGGCAGCTTGTTTATCGGGATCTCGTGCGTATTCATCCCGGTGTCGCAGTTCTGGCTGTTCGACTACATCGGGCGGCTGAATCTGTCGATCTCGGCGTTCCGCACGATCCTGACCGGATATCTGAACGCCGCGCTGTACGGAAGCCTATGCGTGCTCTCGGTTCTGCTGCTGATTGCAACGCTGTTTCTGATCCTCGCCTGCATCCTTGCGGCGCGCGGAAAGCGAAAGGCCCGGTAACCCCGAAAAAATCTGCATTTTTTGTACAAAATACGCTTGACAAAGCGGATCGAAGCGGCTATAATACCTATGGTTTTTAAGCAGAGGCACCCGCTTCTCACCTGCCGGTTTTTATGCCGCGTCAAAGAAAACAGCGTTTTGTTCGATAAGTGGGTGCATTGTGTGCCCACTATTTTATTTGGAGGTGTGTTTTCATCGCTACGCAGGAAATGCAGATCAACGAAGAAATTCGTGACCCGGAAGTTCGCGTCATCGACGAGAACGGACAACAGCTCGGCATCATGGACGTTCGCGCTGCACAACGTCTGGCCGACGAACGTGAACTGGATCTCGTAAAGGTCTCGTCCAATACGCCCCCGACCTGCAAGCTCATGGACTACAGCAAATATCGCTATGACATGATGAAGCGGGAAAAGGAGCAGAAAAAGAATCAGAAGACCATCGAGATCAAAGAGATCCGCCTGTCTGCGACCATCGACGTCCATGACATGGAAGTCAAAGCCAAGCAGTGCGTGAAATTCCTCGCCGACGGCAACAAGGTGAAGGTTTCGATTCGCTTCCGCGGCAGACAGATCACCAAAGGCGAAATGGGCGAAGACGTCATGACGACATTCTTTGAAATGCTGGATGGCAAAGCGGTCATGGAGCGCGCTCCCAAACAAGAGGGCAGAAACATGTTTATGGTGCTTGCACCGAAGAATTGAAAAGTTATAGGAGGAACCCCAAATGCCGAAGATCAAGACGCATCGCGGCGCAGCCAAGCGTTTTAACGTGACCAAGTCCGGTAAAATCAAGCGCGCCAAGGCTTACAAGAGCCACATTCTCACCAAGAAGACCACTAAGAGACTCCGCGGTCTCCGCCAGACCGGCTACATTGCCGAGTGCGAGCAGAAGAAAGTCCGCGAGCTGATCCCGTATAAATAAGGAGGAATACAAACATGGCAAGAATTAAGAGAGCAGTCAACGCCGTTAAGAAACGCCGTAAGGTCCTCCGCGCCGCCAAGGGTTACTGGGGTGCAAAGAGCAAGCAGTACCGCGCTGCATCGCAGCAGGTTATGAAGTCGATGGCGTATGCCTACGTCGGCCGCAAGAACAAGAAGCGCGAATATCGCCGCCTCTGGATCGCCCGTATCAATGCAGGCGCCCGTCTGAACGGCACGACCTACAGCCGCCTGATCAACGGTCTGAAGCTCGCGAACGTCGACATCAACCGTAAGGTCCTGGCCGATCTCGCAATCACCGATGCGAACGCGTTCGCGTCCCTGTGCGAAGTCGCAAAGGCCGCCCGCAATGACTGAGAAAACAGCATCGCCCGAAGTTTTTAGCTTCGGGCGTGTTTTTTTGTTTTGGAAGAAATGAAGCTTTCTCCTAAACTCCATGCTTCAAAAAAATGCACCGGAAAACCGGTGCGGCATGCTGCAGGTTATTCTCCGATCAAGCGCTGCATCATCAGCGCGGCGAAGACGGCGGCGTTGAGCGATTCGGCGCGGCCTTTCATCGGGAGCCGGTAGAGCGTGCAGAGCGCGGCGACCTCGTCCGATACCCCGCTGCCCTCGTTGCCGACGACGAGCACCGCGTCACAGCCGTGCGAAGGCAGAACGGAATCGCCGTTCAGATGTCCGCAGATGCAGGGATAGCCCTGCGATTTGAGGCGCAGAAGCTCGGTCGGAAGGTCTCCGATCCATAGCGGAATGTGATAGGTCGATCCCATGGCCGCGCGGAGCGATTTCGGCGAGAACGGATCTGCCGAGTCGGGCGAAAGGAGCACCCCTGCGGCGCCGAGCGCGTCCGCCGTGCGCAGGATCGTCCCGAGATTGCCCGGATCCTGCAGCCGGTCGAGCGCGACGATCAAGCCCGACGGATAGCGATCCGGGCAGGCAACATCGGGCGTGCGGACAACGGCAAGAAGCCCCTGCGGCGTCTTTTGCGTGCTGATCGATTCCAGCACGCTTTCGGTGACCGTGACAACCTCGGGCGCGGCGGGAACAGCGACGCCCTCTGCGGCATAGACCGTTTCGATCTGCGCGCCGGAGGCAAACGCATCCCAGACCAGCTTGCTGCCCTCGATCAGGTGCAGGCCGGTTTTCTGCCGTTCCTTATGCTGCTGAAGCGCGCGGACCGCCTTGATCCGCTCGTTCGTTCGCGATGTAATGACCATGGAACCTCCGTCACGAACAAAAAACCACCGATGCGGTGGTTTCTGTCTATGAAAACAAATCAGTTGCTGCGAACAACCTTACCGGAACGCAGGCAACGCGTGCAGACGCTCATCTTCTGCGTCTTACCGTCAACGACTACATGAACGGTCTGGATATTCGGCGCCCAACTACGCTTGGCCTTGCGGTTGGAATGGCTGACCAGATTGCCGGACATGACGCCCTTCTTGCAGACTTCACAGAACTTACCCATTCAGTCCACCTCCTTGCTAAAACTCGAACATTGCAATATTACCACACGATATCGAACAATGCAAGTGTTTTTTTCAATTATTTCTTATTTCATGCCAAAAAAGTTGTTCTGCCGCAGCGCTTCGTACAGAACGATCGCCGCCGCGTTCGATAAATTCAGCGATCGCTGCCCATCGCCCATCGGGATCCGGATC
>CADAQS010000047.1 GCA_902790115.1 uncultured Eubacteriales bacterium
CAAAAAGAAGCTCGCCTCGGGCGAGATCGACGTCGTCGTCGGCACGCATGCGCTGCTTGCCAAGAGCGTCGTGTTCAAAAACCTCGGGCTTCTGATCATCGACGAGGAGCACCGCTTCGGCGTCAACCACAAGGAGCAGATCAAGGCGCTCAAGGGCGACGTGGACGTGCTGACGCTGACCGCGACGCCGATCCCGCGGACGCTGAACCTGTCGATGACCGGCATCCGCGACATCTCGACGATGGAGACCCCGCCCGAGAACCGGTTCCCGGTGCAGACGTTCGTGCTCGAATACAACGACGCGCTGATTTCCGGCGTGCTCACGCGCGAGCTTGCGCGCGGCGGGCAGGCGTTTATCGTGTCGAACCGCGTCGTGTCGATGGGCGCGACGGTCAAGCACTTTTCGGAGCTGCTGCCCGACGCGCGGATCGGCTTTGCGCACGGACAGATGCACGAAACCGAGCTGGAAAACGTCATGCTGCAGTTCCTCAATCACGAGCTCGACATCCTCGTCTGCTCGACGATCATCGAGAGCGGCGTGGACATTCCGAACGCGAACACGCTCGTCGTGCTCGATGCCGATCGGCTCGGACTGGCGCAGCTGTATCAGCTGCGCGGGCGCGTCGGACGCTCGTCGCGCATGGCGTACGCGTACCTGACCGTTCCGGCCTCGCAGGCCGTGTCGGAGGTCGCGCAGAAAAGGCTGCTTGCGATCCGCGAATTCACGCAGTTCGGCGCGGGCTTCCGGCTTGCGATGCGCGATCTCGAGATCCGCGGCGCGGGGAGCCTGCTCGGCGCGGAGCAGCACGGGCATATTTCCGACGTCGGCTACGAGTTTTACTGCAAGATGATGCGGCAGGCCGTGTCCGAAGCCAAGGGCGAAACGGCCGGACCCGAGATCGAAACGACCGTCGACGTGCCGGTCGACGCCTACATCCCCAAAGCGTTCCTGCCGAGCGAGCTGCACCGGCTTGCGATGTACAAGCGCATTGCGGAGATCGGCGACACCGACAGCTTTACCGACCTGCTCGACGAGTTCAACGACCGCTACGGCGACCTGCCCGACCCGGTCATGAACCTGATGCAGCTCTCGCTGATCCGCGCCTACGCGCGCGCGGCGGGCTTTCTGCAGGTCACGGTGCGCGAGAACCTCGTCACGCTGCAGTACGATCCCTCGGCGCAGCCCGACGGCATGCGGCTGCTCGCCGTGCTGTCCGAGGAGGGCGACGCGCGCCTGCTTGCGGGCGAGCCGGTCTCGATCGCGTGGCGGCGCAAAGGGACAAATGTGACGGAGTTTGTCAAACTTCTTCCACAATTTCTTTACAGGTTAAAGCATTGTATAAATGCCGCGGCCTCGCTATAATGTAAGAAACAAAAACAGAAAGGACACCTTCCATGAAAAAAACGATCCGCATCCTCGCCGTGCTGCTTGCGCTGGTGATGGTGCTTCCCGCATTCGGGTGCCTCGTCCAGCAGGACAAACCCGAAACCGCATCCGAAAACACGCCTTCCGCAGCGCCGGACGAATCCGAACCGCCCGAAAGCAAGGGCGACCGCAACGCCGTCGCCGTCACGCTCGGCGACCTTACGATCACCGCCGGCGAGATCGAGGACGCCTACGACAGCTACATGCAGATGTACAGCTACTATGGCATGACCGCGCCGACCGACGACGCTTCGATCCATGAATACACGCAGACGGTCGTCGAAGGCCTGCTCGCGCAGAAGGTTCCGCTCTGGAAAGCGCAGCAGCTCGGCGTCGAACTGTCGCCCGAGGAGCTTTCGAAGGTCGATGAGCAGGCGCATGCCGACGCCGACGCCGAATACAGCGACATCGTGCTGTCCTACGCGTCCTACTTCACCGACGCCGGACAGGTCGAAAACGTCTCCGACCTTTCCGAGGAGCAGCTCAGCGAAACGCTCGAACACCTCAATGCGGACGTGCGCGAATACTACGGCGATTCCGAATCCGACCTCGAGGTCTACATCGCCGACCGGTACGACGACTTTTATGAGGAGCACCTGATCACCGCGCTCGCGGACAAGCTGCAGGCGCAGAACGACGAGACCGTCACGGTCACCGACGAGGACGTCGAAAAGTGGTACGCCGATCAGCTCGCCGACCAGAAGGAATCGTTCGACGCCGACCCGACCGAGTACCGCTTCCAGCGCGAGGGCGTCGGCCTTGACAGCGACGCCGCGCCGCTGCTGTACGTGCCGGCGGGCCTTGCGGCGATCCGCCTGATCAAACTCGCGCCCGAGGGCGAAGTGCCCGCCGAGATCGCGGAAAATGAGAAAAAGCTCGCCGAGCTCGAAGCCGAATACGGCAAGCTCGTCCTGAACAAGGGCGACGAAGCGCGCATCGGCGAGATCGAGACCGAATATGCGGACCTGCTCGCCGCGACCGAATCCGTGAAAACCGGTTACTACGGCACGGTTTCCGAGCAGGCGAACGCGCTGTATGCGCGGCTGACCGCCGGCGAGGACTTTGCCGCCGTCGCCGCGTCGGTTTCCGAAGACGCCGCTGCCGAACAGATCATCTGGCTCGACGGCGAGGATCCCGACTACCCCGAAGCGGTGCGCACCGCGATCGCCGCGCTCGACGAGGGCGCCTACACGGCGGTCCTGCAGGACGGCGACGCGTTCTATCTTGCCGAGCTGATCGGCCGTCTGACGCCGGGCGAGCTTGACCGCGCGCCGATCGAAGCCAAGATCCGCGAAGCCGCGGCCAAGGCGCTGCGCAGCGCCGCGTGGGACGAGCTGCTCGCCGCGTGGGAGGACGAGGCCAAGCTCGCCGCGACCTACCGCGAGGAAGCCTACGCCTACGTCGGGCACTGAATCCGGTCCGTCCAAAAAGGAATGCCTCTGCAGATCCCTGCAGGGGCATTTTTGTTTTTATCGGAATTCGGTTCCGTTTATTTACAAAATATTGTTTCCTTTTCCGGAAGAAGTATGTTATGATAGATATGGATGATTATGGAGGGGAATCGGCCGCGCGCCGGATTGCCCCGAACGGAACCTATTACGATTTGGAGAGGGTATATGTCACATTTGTCCGATCTGGAACTGTACTATTTCAACGAGGGTACGTCCCTGACCCCGTATGAGACGCTGGGCTGTCACCGGGTGGAGCACAACGGCTACCCGATGTGGCGGTTCTCGGTCTGGGCGCCCAACGCGCAGCACATCTCCGTCGTCGGCGATTGGAACAGCTGGAACGACTTTGCCGATCCGATGCAGCGCATCGGCGACACCGGCGTCTGGGAGGCGTTCATCGGCATCGCCAAAGCGGAGATGCTCTATAAATACGCCATTTTGGGCGCGGACGGGATCACGGTGTACAAGGCGGATCCGTACGCGGTGCGCTGCGAGCCGAGCGGCTCGGCCTCGATGGTCTGGGAAAACAGCGACTACCCCTGGACCGACGCAACTTACCTCGACCGGCGCACGACCGAGCACGACAGGCCGATGAACATCTACGAGGTGCATCTCGGCTCGTGGAAGAAGGGGCTTTCGTACCGGCAGCTCGGCGACGAGCTGATCGACTACGTCGTGGACATGGGCTACACGCATATCGAAATGATGCCGCTGATGGCATATCCGTTCGGTCCGAGCTGGGGCTATCAGGTCACCGGCTACTACGCGCCGACCACCCGCTACGGCGCGCCCGACGACCTCAAATATCTGATCAACCGCGCCCACGAAAAGGGCATCGGCGTGATCATGGACTGGGTGCCCGCGCACTTTACGCGAGACGCCTACGGCCTTGCCCGCTTTGACGGCACGCCTTTGTATGAGCATCCCGATCCCCGCCGCTCCGACATGAAGCAGTGGGGTACGCTGCTGTTCGACTACGGCAGAACGCAGGTGAAAAGCTTCCTCGTCGGCAGCGCGATCTACTGGCTCAAGGAGTTCCACTTCGACGGGCTGCGCGTCGACGCGGTGTCGTGTATGCTGTACCTCGACTACGGCCGCGACGACGGCGAGTGGGTGCCGAACATCTTCGGCGGGCGTGAAAACCTCGACGCGATCGCGCTGTTCAAGCGCCTCGGCGAGGTCGTCCACTCCCTGCCCGGGCATAAGATCCTGATCGCCGAGGAGAGCACGGCGTTCCCGCACGTCACGGACAAGAACGGCGAATCGCTCGGCTTCGACTACAAGTGGAACATGGGCTGGATGAACGACACGCTGTCCTACATGCAGATGGACTCGCTCTACCGCAAGTGGCATCACGACAAGCTGACGTTCTCGCTGATGTACGCGTTCTCCGAGCACTACATTCTGCCGTTTTCGCACGACGAGGTCGTGCACGGCAAGCTGTCGATGCTGAACAAGATGCCCGGCGACTACTGGCAGAAGTTCGCGCAGCTGCGGCTGCTGTACGCCTACCAGCTTGCGCATCCGGGCAAAAAGCTCACGTTCATGGGCATGGAGCTCGGACAGTTCATCGAATGGCGGTTCGACGATTCGCTCGACTGGCTGCTGCTCGAATACCCGAAGCACGTCGAGATGCAGCGCTATGTGCGCGAGCTGAACCATTTCTATACGGCCAATCCGCCGCTCTGGCGCTGTGACGACGACTGGCGCGGCTTCGACTGGATCGTCGTGGACGACACGCTGCACTCGGTCGCGGCGTTTGTCCGGCGCGACGAGGACGGAAACCTTCTGCTGTGCGCCTACAACTTCACGCCGGTCCCGTGGGACGATTACCGCATGGGCAGCTTTGAAAAAGGCGTTTATACCGAGGTGTTCTCCACCGACGAATCGCGCTTCGGCGGCACGGGCATGTATCAGAACGGCACCGTATCGACCGTCAGCGAACCGCAGGAGAAATTCCCGCACAGTATGCATCTGAAGCTTCCGCCGTACGGCGCCTGCTATCTGAAATTTATCCCCGAAAAAACAGATTCCTGAAAGGAGCGCATCTATGAAGAAAAAAATTGTCGCCATGCTGCTCGCAGGCGGTCAGGGCAGCCGTCTCGGCATTCTGACTTCGAGCATGGCAAAGCCCGCCGTTCCGTTCGGCGGTAAATACCGCATCATCGACTTTCCGCTCTCGAACTGCGTCAACTCCGACATCGACACGGTCGGCGTTCTGACGCAGTACCGTCCGCTTGCGCTGAACGCCTACCTTGGCACCGGTCAGCACTGGGATCTCGACCGCAACGACGGCGGCGTGTTCGTGCTTCCGCCGTACATGACCGAAAAGGATGGCCGCTGGTACAGCGGCACCGCGAACGCAATCTGGCAGAACCGGGAATTTATCGATCAGTACGACACCGAATACGTTCTGATCCTGTCGGGCGACCATATCTACAAGATGGACTACCACAAGATGCTGAACTTCCATATCGCGAACAACGCGGCGGCGACGATCGCGGTGTTCCGCGTGCCGCTGTCCGAGGCGCACCGCTTCGGCATCATGAACGCCGACGAGAAGAACCGCATCACCTCGTTCGAGGAAAAGCCCAAAAACCCCAAGAGCGGCAACGCTTCGATGGGCATCTACATCTTCAACTGGAAGCTGCTCCGCAAGTATATGGAGGAGGACGACCGCGATCCCGCGTCCGAGAACGACTTCGGCAAGAATATCATCCCGAACATGCTGAACGCGGGCGAGCGCATGATGGCGTACCCGTTCGACGGCTACTGGAAGGACGTCGGAACGATCACGAGCCTGTGGGAGGCGAACATGGACATGCTCGGCTGCCCGCCCGTGCTCGAGCTCAACGATCCGTCGTGGCGCATCTACACGCATAACCTGACGCTGCCGCCGCACTACATGGACGCGACCGCAGAGGTTTCCAACAGTCTGATCACCGAGGGCAGCGTCGTCCGCGGCAAGATCACGCATTCGGTCCTGTTTGCGGGCACGCACGAGGACGTCGATTCCGAGATCGTCGATTCGGTCGTGTTCCCGCGCGCCGTCATCGGCAAGGGCTGCAGCGTCCATAAGGCGATCATCGGCGAGAACGTCGTGCTCGGAAACGGCTGCACGATCGGCGGACCGCTGCGCGAAGGCGAAACGGTCGACAACAAGCTGACCGACGACATCACGCTGATCGGCAACGACGTGACGGTCCCGGCCGGAACGTACATTCCCAAGGGCGCCGTCGTCAACGCGGAAACGCTCCATCTGTTCACAAAGGAGGGCTGAACATGATCCACGATACCTTTGCTTTGATCTATACCGGCGATCAGAACCCGCTTCTTCGGGAGCTGACGCTGTCCCGTTCCGTTGCAGCCGTGCCCTTCGGCGGCCGCTACCGCTGCATCGACTTCGTGCTGTCCAATCTGGTCAACTCCGGCATTGACAACGTCGGTCTGATTATGCAGAAGAACTACCACTCCCTGATGGACCATCTCGGCTCCGGCAAGGAATGGAACCTCAACCGCAAGCATGACGGTCTGTTCATTCTGCCGCCGTTTATGACCAAGGACAATGCCGGCGTGTTCTGCGGCGACATCGACGCGATCCACTCGGTCGTCACCTACATCCGCCGCAGCCCGCAGAAGTACGTGCTGTTCACCGGCAGCCACACGATCTTCAACACCACGTTCGAGGACATGCTCCGGCAGCACGTCGAGACCGGTGCGGACATCACGATGATGTACAACGTCGATCCGCATTTCTCGGCGGAGGATCAGAACCGCGACCTGCGCCTGATCATGCGCGGCGACGGACGCGTCACCGAGATGGAGTGGAATCCGTACCGTCCGCGGTCGAACGCACGCTCCTGCGAAGTCCTGATTATGGAAAAGAAGCTGCTCGAATATCTGATCGAGGAAGCCTACGCGCGCGGCGACAGCGACCTCACGCGCGACATCCTGCAGCGGCTCTGCCCGACGCTCCGCATCTACGGCTGGAAGTACGACGGCTATGTGGCGCGGCTCGATTCGATCAACACCTACTACAAGCACAGCATGGAGATGCTGAACGTCAACTACGCGCGCGACCTCTACAACCATGAGCATCCGATCTACACCAAGGTCAAGGACGAGCTGTCGGCCAAGTACGGTCCCGACGCCAAGGTTCAAAACTGCATGGTCGCCGACGGCTGCAACATCGAAGGCAACGTTTCCGACTCGATCCTCTTCCGCGACGTTACCGTCGCGCCGGGCGCGGTCGTCAAAAACAGCATCCTGCTGCAGGGCGTTTCGGTCGGCGAGGGCGCGGTGCTCGACCATGTGATCCTCGACAAGAACGTCACGATCCGTCCGGGCCGCTCGCTCGCGGGCTATGAGAACTTCCCGATCGTTCTGAAGAAAAATCAAATTGTGTAACCGGAGGCAAACAGCATGAAGGTACTTTTCTGTGCCAGTGAGAGTTTCCCCTTTGTGAAGACCGGCGGGCTTGCCGACGTCGTCGGCTCGCTGCCGAAGGCGCTTTTGAAGCAGGGCGTTGACGTGCGCGTCATGATCCCGAAATACCGGGTCATCGACTGGTCGTACATCTGCTCGATGACGCACGTGTGCCACTTCCAGATGCCGTTCGGCAACGGAAGCGTCTATTGCGGCATCGATTCCTATGTGTTCGAGGGCGTCACGTTCTACTTTATCGACAACCTTGCGATGTTCGGGCACGACGGCGTCTACACCGGCGACGAGCAGGAGGGCTACCGCTACGCGTTCTTCTGCCGCGCGGTGCTCGATGCGCTGCCCAAGATCGACTTCTTCCCCGACATCATCCACTGCCACGACTGGCAGACCGGCCTCGTGCCCGCGCTGCTTCGGACGCAGTATTCCGCCGATCCCGAGTATGCGAAGATCAAGACCGTCTACACGATCCACAACCTCCGGTTCCAGGGACTGTTCCGCTGGGACCGCATCGGCGAGGTGCTGCACCTCGACAGCCGCTACTTCTCGCAGGACGGGCTTGAGTTCTACGGCCTGCTGTCGTTCATGAAGGGCGGCATCGTCTACGCCGACCGGATTACGACGGTCAGCCCGACCTATGCCGAGGAGATCTGCACCGAATACTACGGCGAGCGGCTCGACGGCCTGCTCCGCTTCCGCAAGTATTCGCTGTCGGGCATTCTGAACGGCATCGACACGCATTCCTATGACCCGAAGGGCGACCTCGCCCTGCCGGATCATTACAGCATCCGCAATCCGCAGGTCAAAAAGGTCTTAAAGCGGAAGCTCCAGCAGGATCTCGGCCTTGCGCAGCGCGACGTGCCGATGATCTCGATGGTCACGCGCCTGACCGATCAGAAGGGAATGGATCTTGTGCAGCGCGTGCTTGAGGAGATCCTCTCGATCGACGTGCAGTTCGTCGTCGTCGGTCTCGGCGAGTCGAAGTACGTCAACATGCTGCGGGACGCGCAGCGCCGCCACTACGGCGCGGTCGTGCTGTGCAGCGTGCTCGACGAGGGACTGGCCCGCAGAGTCTATGCCGCGTCCGACATGTACCTGATGCCGAGCCAGTTTGAGCCGTGCGGCCTGTCGCAGATGATTGCGATGCGCTACGGCACGATCCCGATCGTCCGGGAGACCGGCGGACTCAAGGACTCCGTGATCCCGTACAACAAGTACACCGACGAGGGCACGGGCTTCGGCTTCGTCAACTACAACGCGCACGAGATGCTCAAGCAGATCGAGGACGCGACATGGTACTGGCGCAACGACCCCGAACTGTGGAAGCGCCTCGTCCACCGCGCGATGGCGGCCGACTTCAGCTGGAAGGCTTCGGCGAAGAAGTACCTCGCGCTGTATAAGAACATGCTCGGCCTGCCGGTGCGCGCGCCGCGCAAAAAGAAGGCGCCCGTAGCCGCGGAATGACCTTTTACGAAAAAATCCTGCAAGAACTGGAACAGGCGGAGCAATCCCTGTCCACGGTATATGAGTATGCGTTTCGTTTCACAGACGAAGCGCTTTTCGAATGGGACGAAAACGGAGCGGTTTGCACGCTGACCTACGGCGCGGCGCAAAAGCGCATCGAAGCGGCGTCCTTTGCGCTGCACGAGCGGCTTTCCGCCCTCGCGCCCGGTACGCCGGTCGGGCTGTACCTGCCCAACGGGCCGGACTGGGTGATCGCGTTCTGGGCGATCCTCCGCTGCGGCTTCCGTCCGCTGCTGCTGAACACGCTCGCTCCCGCGGCGACGGTCGAACAATGCCTTATGGACGCCGGCGCGACGTTTCTCATCGGGAACCGCGCGTTTTCGGGCGCAAAGACGGTTTCGCCCGAAGAGCTGACCGCCGCAAACGGCGGCGACTGGTGCGATTGGGCGGATGAGATTCTCCTCTGCACCTCCGGCACGACCGGCGCGCCGCGGCTGATCGCGTTCGACGGCAAGGCCGTCTGCGCGCAGATCCGAAACTCCGGCTATGTGCTGCACGAAAACCGCTCGATCGCCTCGTTTTACCACGGACATCTGAAGCTGCTCGCGTTTCTGCCGTTCTACCACGTCTTCGGTCTGTCGGCCGTGCTGCTGTGGTTCTCGTGCTTCGGGCGCACGCTCGTGCTGCTGCCGTCGCTCTCGCCCGAGGCGATCGCACGCACCTGTCAGAAGCACGAGGTCACGCACATCTTTGCGCTGCCGGTGTTCTGGAACGCGGTCGCGGACGGCATCGTGCGCGCCGCCAAACGCACCGGACAGGCGGAAAAGCTCGAAAAGGCGCTGCGCCTTTCGCTGCGCCTTTTAAGCGGACCGTTCCGAAAGGCCGGACAGTGGATCTGCCGGAACCTGATCTTCCGCTCGGTGCAGCAACAGGCGCTCGGCCGCGCGGTGCGCTTCTGCATCACGGGCGGCGGCGCAATCCGCGAGGACACGATGCGCATCGTCAACGGCATCGGCTATCCGCTCTACAACGGCTACGGCATGACCGAGATCGGCATCGCCTGCGTCGAACTGCGAAAAAGCGCCAAGTTTCGCCTCCTCGGCTCGATCGGCAGGCTCTTTCCGTCGATGGAACAGAAGATCGAAGACGGCGAGCTCTGGGTCCGCGGCCGAACCTGCTACACGGCGCAGTATCGGAACGGCGTCCGCCTCCCCCACGATCCGATGGAGTGGTTCAACACGCACGACTGCGTGGAACTGCGCGCCGACGGATATCTGTATTTTGCCGGCCGCAGCGACGACATGATCAACGGCGAAAACGGCGAGCGCATCTCGCCCGCCGCGATCGAATCGCTGTTCGGCTGCCCGCTTGCCCAAAACGTCGCCGCGATCGAACTGCCCAACGCGCAGGGCGGCAGCGGCGTCGCGCTTGTCGTCGAGCCGAAGCAGTACAACGCCTATGCGCTCAAGAACCTTTCCGAAGCGCTGTACCGGAAAAACGACGGACTGCCGCGAACCTACCGCGTGTCGAAGATTCTGTTTTCCCGCGAACCGCTGCCGCTTGCCTTGACGCAAAAGGTGCAGAACAGCGAAGTTCGCCGCCGCATCCTGGCCGGCACGCTTCCGGTCTTTGAGCTCCCGCGCGGCAGCGAACCGGTCGAAGCGGCCTATTCGCGCGGCATGGAGGAGCTTTTGCCCAAGGTGATCGCGCTCTTTTCCGAGGTCACGGGCATCGCTTCCGTCACGCCGGACAGTCATTTTCAGTACGATCTCGGCGGCGACTCGCTGCAGTACTTTTCGCTGCTCGAGCGCGTTCGCGACACGTTCGGCGTCACGATCGACGCCGCCTCCGCTCCCGACCTCTCCACGCCCCGCGCCGTCGCGGCATACCTTTTGAAAGAGTCCGAATAAACCGGAATTCATCAGAAACGTCCTTTTCTCCGGGAAGAAAAGGACCAAAAGAAGCTGAACCTCTGTTCGGCTTTTTTGTTTTGAAAAGAGAAAAAAGGCGGTATCGAAGACGCGACGTTTTCGGGATTTGCTTTCCTCCCTTCCCAAAACTCCCCGTAAAAGGTCTTCGGCTTCTTTTCTTGGATCTTCTTTTCTTCACCGCGGAAGAAAAGAAGATCGAAAAAGGACCTCCCTGCTAAACTCCGCACAATCACTCCATCCGCACTCGTCCGGAGAACACCTGCCGGAGGGCTTCGCAAAGCTGCTCCTGCGTGCCTCCGCTTTGATCGTGAATGACCAGCGTTTTGGGCGCCATGTCGGCAAGCAGCCGCACGATGCCGTCCGGCGAGGCATCGGCGTACTCGATCACAAACGCGCCGCCGTCGGAGAGGATGCAGCTTCCGTCGCGGTTGAGGCGGATATGCAGCACTTCCATGCGGCACCGCTGTCCCTGCACATAGGTGTGCAGCGCCTGCATCAGCTCGCCGTACTCCTTTTGCAGCAGGACGCGGCGCGCGGCCTGCTCGACGCAAAGCTGCCACAGCATCAGGCTGTCCTGCATCCGGAAATGCAAAAGCCCGTCCGCGCACAGCGCGTCTTCCGTCGAAAAGTATTCGTTCAGCGCCGCCTGCACCGGCTCT
>CADAQS010000048.1 GCA_902790115.1 uncultured Eubacteriales bacterium
CGATCAGTCTAGCCGACGAGGAGGACAGCAAGGTCATCCCGCTGACGGTGCAAACGACGCTGCAGTCCGGCTACGGCACAATCACCGCAGTCGAGGTCAGCACGGTCAACGTTGAAGTGGCGCGCATTTCGACGCGCACGAATCTGCCGGTCTCGATCGAATATACCGGCAGCCTGCCGATGGGATTCCAGGTCAAGGCGCCCGACCGGCTGTCGATCACGGTCAAGGGAACCAAGTCGCTGGTCGATGCGATTTCGCACGGCGTCATCACGGTCGATCTGGACGCGTTCCCGGTCAACGACCCCGAAACGCTCGCCGGCGAGTACAGCGGCGTCTATCAGGTTCGGTTCTACAACAGCAGCAACGTAGCGCTCGAGAACATTCTTGCGGACAACGGCGAGTCGTATACGATCGAAGTGCCGCTGACGATCCGCGCCTACCGCGAACTGCCGATCCTGCCGAATATTCAGATCGACGACGGATACGATTATACGTTCACGCTCTCGCGCGATACGGTCACGCTGTACGGCGACCGCGCCGTGCTTCAGAGTCTCGATTCCGTTTCGACGCAGCCGATTACCGCGCTGCCGAACATGAATTCCGAGGCGATCGAGATCGATCTGGTTCTGCCGGACGGTGTGAGCATGCTCAGCAGCGACACCGGTAAGGTCACGGTGCTTCTGACCGTTACCGAGCAGACCGACACGCGCGAATTCACGGTTCCGCTTGCGGTGACCGGGCTTTCGGATAAACTGATCCGCGGCGAGCGTTTTCCGACCGAAGTTACGATCCGGGTCACGGGCACGCTGCGCGAACTGGATGCACTGTCATTGAACTATATCAAGGCGTCGATCAACCTGACCGGCTGCGGACTTGGCTCCCATACGGTCCCGGTGCTGATCGAGATCGATTCCCGTGCCGGCGCGATACAGGCGGTTGCCGATCCGACGGAGGTCACGGTCGCCCTGACCGAACCGGAGCCCGAACCGACAACTGCTCCTGCCAAATCGGAAGGAGAATAACGATTGAGACGGGCGGCTTGGCCGCCCTTTTCGATACCATGCAGCAAACAATTCTGATTCGGAATATCCGCAGAGAGCTCGACGCTTCCGACGAAGCGTTCGTGTTCGCGTGCCGGAAAAAGTGGGGTGTCCCGCAAAACGAACCGATGCGGCTGCGCATCGTTCGGCAGGCACTTGATGCCCGAAAGAAAAACGACATCTGCTTTATTATCCATGCTGAGGTGACGGCGGAACAGCGGCTGATTAAGCGTCTGCTTGCCGATCGGAAACTGTCGGCAGAACTGCTTGCGCCGGAAGAGGAAGCGCTGCCGGAGTTCGGAACGGAGTGTGCAAAAGGCCGGATCGTTGTGGTCGGGCTCGGTCCGGGCGGTCTGTTTGCCGCATGGCAGCTTGCCAAAAACGGCTACCGTCCGCTGGTGATCGAGCGCGGCAAGCCGATCGACGAGCGCGTACAGTGCGTCGAAGCCTACTGGGCGGGCGGCGCGCTGGATCCCGAATGCAACGTCGCGTTCGGCGAGGGCGGCGCGGGTACATTCTCCGACGGAAAACTCACGACGCGCATCCGCGACGCGCACATCGACGGCGTCACGCAGCAGCTGATCGCCTGCGGCGCGCCGGAGGACATCGCGTATCTTGCCAAGCCGCATATCGGAACCGACCGGCTGCGGCAGGTCGTTAAGACCATGCGGGAAGAGATCGTGCGGCTCGGCGGCGAGGTGCGCTTTTCGACGCGGTTGACCGGCATCCGGATGCGCGACGGCGTTCTTGCGGCGATCGAACTGATGCACGGCGGTGAAGCGGAAACGGTTCCCTGTTCGGCGCTTGTGCTCGCGATCGGGCAGGGCGCGCGCGACACCTATACGATGCTGTACGACAGCGGCGTTATGATGGCGCCGAAGGCGTTTGCGGTCGGCGTGCGCGCGGAGCATCCGCAGGAGCTGATCAACCGCAGTCAGTATGGCGCATTCTATGCGCATCCGCGGCTCGGCGCGGCCGAATACCGGCTGACCGGCAGGAGCGGAACGCGCGGCGTGTATACGTTTTGTATGTGTCCCGGCGGACGCGTCGTGGCCAGTGCAAGCGGCGCAGACCAGATTGTGGTCAACGGCATGAGCGACTATGCGCGCGACGGCGAAAACGCCGACGCCGCGGTCGTCGTGCAGGTCGGGCCGGAGGATTTCGGCACGCATCCGCTCGACGGGATGCGCTTTCAGGAGCAGCTCGAAGCCGACGCTTACCGGCTCGGCGGCGGAACTGCGCCGGCACAGACGGTCGGCGATTATTTCGAGCGGACGGCGACAAAGCGCTTTGGCGCGGTGCGTCCGTCGTACCGTCCCGCCGTGCAGGGCGAGAACCTCTGGAACTGTCTGCCCGGCTTCGTAGCCGAAGGGATCCGGGACGGCCTTTCGTCGTTCGGCCGGCAGCTGAAAGGCTATGATATGCGTGACGCCGTTTTGACGGCGGTGGAAAGCCGGACGTCGTCGCCGCTTCGGATTCTGCGCGGCGAGGACCGGCAATCGGTTTCGCATCGCGGCGTGTACCCGGTCGGCGAGGGCGCGGGGTATGCGGGCGGCATCATGAGCGCGGCGGTGGACGGCTGGCACACGGCCGAGGCGATCATGCGCCGGTTCGCGCCGGAGGCGTAAAATCGGCGGCAGATGCAACATTCTTGTAATTTTTTCGGGAACAAATCGGGGGTTGACTGGTCAGAACCCGAAAAATGTGGTATGTATAGAGTAACGTTTTACGGATCGGAGGCACGCGCATGAAGAAAGGAATCGCGCTTCTTTTAGCCATATTGCTGCTTGCGGTATCCGTGCCGTCCGTGCGCGCGGAGGAGCCCGAACCGCCGAAAGTGCGCGTTCTGCTCGGCACCAAGGCCGCGGACATCGTCGAAGTCACGCTGACCGGCACCTATACGGTCGGGGATACGGAGATCACCGGCGGCACCGTTACGGCGAAGATCAACAACGATACGATCACGCTGACGCACTCGGAAAAGGGCACGCTTGCGGCGGGCAAGGGCCCGATCCGTCTTGCGCGTGACGAGAAAGCCGCGCGCGACGAGGCGTTCGTCAAGCTTGTCAACAAGGAGCACAACGCGACGCTGACGTACCTCGGGGACCTCGTGTTCGCGGCCGAGGACGGCAAGCTGCTCGTGATCAACGACGTCGGTATCCGCGAATATCTGTACGGCGTCGTGTCCGGCGAAGTCACCGACAGCGCGCATGCGGAATTGCTCAAGACCGAGGCGATCTGCGCAAAAGGCTTTGCGCTTTCCCGCGCGGCGGAGAACCGGAAAAAGGCCTACGACGTCGTCGACACGACGCTCGCGCAAAAGTATTACGGCTATGTCGCAAAGGATGAAAAGGTCCTCGCCGCGGTCGACGCCGTATGGGAAAACACGCTGCTCTATCAGGGCGCGATTGTCGAGACGCATTACTGCACCGCAAACGGCGGGCAAGTGATTACGCCGAAGATCCGCTGGGGCGGCGACAGCAACAACGGTGCGTTCTATTTCGGTTACGATCCGTTCGATCTGGCCGGTTCGGGCAAGAACGTGACCGTCGCGCTCGACGGCACGAAACCTTCCGCACTGCCGGACGGTGTGTATCAGTATTTCAAGGCACTGGCCGAAAACGCGCTCGGTGAGCCGGTCGAAACGGTGGAGACCGTCACGCACCTTTCGGGCGTGTACGATCCGAAAAACCCGAACGGCACGGACCGCTATCCGAAGGATCTTGCACCGCATGCCGAAAGCACGGTCACAATGCACGTTCTGACCAAAGCGGGCGCATACAAGCCGGTCACGGCATCGTTCACGCTTTCGGATCTCAACAGCAAGGCCAATCTGAAAGCGTCCGGTGAAGTCGCGTTCACCGTTCGCACCGCCGTGCAGCAGTGGCTGATCGTGTTCGGCGTCAACAGCGGTCACCGTGTCGGTCTGTCGCATCGCGGCGCGGGACAGATGGCCAAGAAAGGCTATTCCTACGTCGATATTCTGAAGTTCTACTATCGCGGAGCCGATCTCACGGGTTCCGACGGAAAGACGATTGCGTCGTCCGCAACCTTTGATTTTGTCTACGACGGTCCGGATCCCGCCGAAACGCCGGAACCTTCCGATACGCCGGAACCCTCCGATACGCCGGAGCCTTCCGACACGCCGGAACCTTCCGATACGCCAGAGCCTTCCGACACGCCGGAGCCTTCCGACACGCCGGAGCCTTCCGACACGCCAGAACCTTCCGATACGCCGGAACCGTCCGATACGCCAGAGCCCTCCGATACGCCGGAACCGTCCGATACGCCAGAGCCCTCCGATACGCCAGAGCCCTCCGATACGCCGGAGCCCTCCGACACGCCGGAACCTTCCGATACGCCGGAGCCTTCCGACACGCCGGAACCTTCTGATACGCCGGAGCCGTCTCCGACCGATACGCCGGAACCGACCCCGCAGCCGACGGATCCGTCAGGGCTTTTGATCGGCGACGTGGACGGGGAGAACGGCATCACGCGCGCGGATGCGGCGCTGATCGTGCAGTACTGCGTCGGCCTGGAGCATCTGACCGAGGAGCAGAAGGTGCGGGCGGATGTGAACGGCGACGGGCGCGCGGATTTGTGCGACGCGGCGGCGATCCTGCGGATGATCACCGAGCCGCCTGCGGCAGCCTGACAATTCGCAAAGAACACGGCCTTCCGTGTTCTTTTTTTTCGGAAAACGCCGGCCAGAATCTCTGTGAAAAAATGTAAAAAAAGCGAAAAAGCGCCCGGTTTTGGGGCGTTTTGCTTGCATCGGCTGCAAAAGCGGTGTATAATAACCGCGTTTGATTTTTCGAAAACAAAGAGGCTATTTATGAACATTCGCAACGTAGCAATCATCGCACACGTCGACCACGGCAAAACCACGCTGGTCGATCAGCTGCTCCGGGATGCCGGCGCGCTCCGCAGAAGCGAGCAGGGCACCGAGCGCATCATGGACTCCGGCGATCTGGAGCGTGAGCGCGGCATCACGATTCTGTCGAAGAACACGGCCGTCATCTACGGCGATACGCGCATCAACATTGTTGACACGCCGGGTCACGCCGACTTCGGCGGCGAGGTCGAGCGGATTCTGCAGATGGTCGACGGCGTTCTGCTGCTGATCGACGCTTTCGAGGGCTGCATGCCGCAGACGCGTTTCGTTCTGCGCAAGGCGCTCGAGCTGAACAAGAAGTGCGTGGTCGTTGTCAACAAGGTCGATCGCCCCGAGGCGCGTCCGTACGAGGTCGTCGATGAGGCGCTTGAACTGTTCATCGAACTCGGCGCGAGCGAAGAGCAGCTCGATTTTCCGATCGTCTACGCCTCCGCGCGCAACGGCATGTCCGGCTATGAGCCCGACGAGATGGAGCACAATATGCAGGCGGTGTTTGATACGATCCTGAAAGAAATCCCGGCGCCCAATCAGGACACCGAAGCGCCGCTGCAGATCCTGTTCTCGACGATCGATTACGACGAATATGTCGGCAAGATCGGCATCGGCCGCATCGAGCGCGGCACCGCATACCGCGGACAGCCGATTGTCCTTTGCGGCGGACAGGAGAACCGCACGCGTGAGACGAAGATCACGCGGCTGTACAATTTCGAAGGCTTGCAGCGCGTCGAGGTCGAGACCGCCTATGCGGGCGACATCGTGTGCGTCGCGGGCGTCGAAGATCTGAACGTCGGCGAGACCGCCTGCGATCCGCTGACCGTTGAACCGATGCCGTTCGTCAAGATCGACGAACCGACCGTTTCGATGCTGTTCCTCGTCAACGACAGTCCGTTCGCGGGCAAAGAGGGCAAGTACGTCACGAGCCGCAACTTGCGCGACCGCCTGTTCAACGAGGTCAAGACGAACGTTTCGATGCGCGTCGAGGAGACGGAAACGACCGATACGTTCCGCGTCAGCGGCCGCGGCGAACTGCATCTTTCGATTCTGATCGAGCAGATGCGCCGGCAGGGATTCGAGTTTGCGGTTTCCCGCCCGAAGGTTATTCTGCGCCGGGACGAGCAGGGCCGCATCACCGAGCCGATGGAGGAGCTGACGATCGACGTTCCGCAGGAATACGTCGGCGCGGTCATGGAAAAGCTCGGTCAGCGCAAGGCCGAGATGACCGACATGACGGCGATTGGCGACGCGAGCACACGCCTCAAGTTCATCATTCCGGCACGCGGCCTGATGGGCTACCGCTCCGAACTGATGACCGACACGCGCGGCAACGG
Organism: uncultured Eubacteriales bacterium; assembly: GCA_902790115.1. Classification (GTDB taxonomy): domain Bacteria; phylum Bacillota; class Clostridia; order Christensenellales; family CAG-138; genus UBA3792. The sequence goes on from CADAQS010000048.1 coordinate 6,264, forward strand.
CGTCATGAACCACATTTTCGCGGGCTACGAGCCGTTCAAGGGCGAGATTCTCGAACGCAAGACCGGAAGCCTTGTCGCCCATGAAACCGGCGATACGTCTTCCTACGGTCTGTTCTATGCGCAGGATCGCGGCCGTCTGTTCGTCGGACCGGGCGTTCCGGTGTATGAGGGACAGATTGTCGGCGAGAATGCGCGCGCAGAGGACATCGTCGTCAACGTCTGTAAGAAGAAGCACGTCACGAACATGCGTGCAGCGGGCAGCGATGAAGCGCTCCGCCTGACGCCGCCGACGTACTTCACACTCGAACAGTGCCTTGAGTTCATCGCGGATGACGAACTCGTCGAGATTACGCCGAAGAACATCCGGATGCGCAAGCGCATGCTGTCGAAGGAACAGCGCATGAAGCTTGCCGCCAAAAAGATCAAAGAGGATTATTGATTCCCATCCCGCCGCAAAGCCTTATCGGGATCAGCGGCGGGTTTTCTGTACCCAAAATCGCAAGATTCGCCCGCCTGAAGCGGCGGGCCGGTATCAAATCTTTCGGAATGCAGCATTGACAGACCCGATTTGTGCAGAAGCTAAAAAAGCGGAGGGATCCGCTTTTTGTTTTGGTGATAAGCATCCGATTGCATTGCGACGGCATCCTTGATATAATACTATAAAACCCACATAAGGAGAAGAATATGAACAAACTGCAGCGCACCTTCGGAAAGCTGATGCAAAAGGTGATCGATCATGCCATGGGAAACGGACTGATGCAGGAGGAGCAGGCGGCCAGCGGAGAGCGGTACCATGCGCCGGGCATCGACCGGCTGATCCGCCGCGCCGGCGCCGAGAGCGCTGTGCTGCTGAAGAACGACGGCACGCTCCCGCTGTCCAAAGAGGAGGAAATCGCGGTGTTCGGACGCTGTCAGATTGACTGGTTCTACGTCGGCTACGGCAGCGGCGGCGACGTCAAGGCGCCGTACGAGGTTTCGCTGCTGGACGGGCTCGAACGGGCAGGCGCTGCATACAACAAGCCGCTAGCCGAGGTCTACCGCGCATGGTGCGGCAGTGAGGAGCATGCGGCCGACCACGGATGGTGGGGACACTGGCCGACGCATCACCCCGAGATGCACCTGGATGAAACGGTCGCGGAGCAAATCGCAAAAACGGCGAAGACCGCTGTCGTTGTGATCGGGCGCGCCGCCGGCGAGGACCGCGAAAACACGCTGACGCCCGGCAGCTATTATCTGACCGACGAGGAGCGCGCGATGCTCGACACGGTGACGAAGTTCTTCCGCCGCACGGTCGTCGTGCTGAATGTCGGCAGCATTATGGATCTTGCATGGACCGAAGCGTACGGCGACCGGCTTTCGGCAATCCTGCTCGCATGGCAGGGCGGCATGGAGAGTGGCAATGCGGTCTGTGACGTGCTGTACGGCGATGTCAATCCGAGCGGGCGCCTTTCCGACACGATCGCAAAGCGGTACGAGGATTATCCGTCGAGCGCAAACTTCGGCGGGGAGAAATACAATGAATATGCCGAGGGCGTGTTCGTCGGCTACCGGCATTTTAACACCCATGCACCGGACCGCGTTCTGTATCCGTTCGGGTTCGGATTGCATTATACGACGTTTTCGGTTGCGGCAGAGCCGGTCCGGCTCGATGCGGACGGCGCATCCGTCTCCGTGACCGTGACCAACACCGGCAGCCGCACGGGGCAGGAGAGCGTCCTGCTTTGGTGCAGCGCGCCGATCGGTTCGATCGAAAAACCTGCCCGCGTGCTTGCGGCATTCGGCAAGACGGGGGAGATTGCGCCCGGCGCATCCGAAACGCTGACGCTGCGGAGCGATCGCAAATCGCTCGCGTCGTTTGACGAGGCGCGGCACGCGTTCGTGCTTGAGGCGGGAGCCTATCGCTTTACGGCAAATGAAACCGACGCCGGCAGCTTCACGCTGCCGGAACCGGAGCTTGTGGAGCAGTGCGAAGCGGTCTGCGTTCCTTCTGTCGATCTTGCAGCGCGCATCCAAGACCGGCTGCCCCAAGAGATCGACAAAAGCCGGGTGATGGCCTGCACGCTTTCCGACGTGGCGGAGGGCAGAGCGGAACTGGATGCGTTTATCGCACAGCTGTCCGATGCAGAGCTCGAGGGTCTGTCGCGCGGCGAGGGCATGATGAACAGCAAACAGGGCACGCCGGGCAACGCGGGCGCGTTCGGCGGCACGGTTGAGAGCCTGCGGCAATTGGGCGTCCGTCCGATCATCACGTCCGACGGTCCTGCGGGACTGCGCCTGATGCGGTATGCGTCGCTGGTACCGTGCGGAACTGCGCTCGCCTGCACCTGGAACACGGAACTGGTCCGCACACTGTATGCGCTGGTCGGACAGGAGATGGTGCATTACGACATCGATGTGTTCCTTGCGCCGGGTATGAATATCCACCGCAATCCGCTTTGCGGACGGAACTTCGAGTATTTCTCCGAGGATCCGCTGCTGTCCGGCAAAATGGCAGCCGCGGTTGTGCAGGGCGTGCAAAGCAGCGGACGCGCCTGCTGCCCGAAGCACTTTGCCTGCAACAATCAGGAGACGAAGCGCAATACAAACGATTCGCGCGTGTCGGAGCGCACCCTGCGAGAGATCTATCTGCGCAATTTCGAGATCTGCATCAAGGAAGCGTCACCGCTGACGATCATGACGTCGTACAACAAGATCAACGGCGTCTGGTCGCATTACAATTACGATCTGGTGACGACGATCCTGCGCGGCGAGTGGGGATTTACGGGAACCGTGATCACCGACTGGTGGATGCAGCGGGCAAAGAGTCTCGAATTCCCGAAGCTGCGCGACAACGCCTACCGCGTCCGCGCGCAGGTCGACGTGCTGATGCCGGGCGACTGGGGTCACATGGCAAAGCGGTATCAGCCGGATAAGACACTGCTGGAATCGCTCGGGAAGGACGGCGGCATCACGCGCGCCGAGCTCCAGCGCACGGCAAGGAACGTCTTGCAGCTGCTGCTGAAGCTGAACGGGAGAAGGAAGGCATAATTGATTTTTAGCAGAAACCGTGTCCGGCAGTATTGATGTGCCGGACACAGATATATTCTTTTTTTACAAAAAAAGTATTGACACGCGTCGCTTTTTTCGGTATTATACTTGTGCTTGCTCGATTCGTCTAGTGGCCTAGGACACCGCCCTCTCACGGCGGTAACAGGGGTTCGACTCCCCTATCGGGTACCAAATCCCCGCCAAACGGCGGGGATTTTTGTATTCAAAAGGGGAGTTGAACCCAGAGGGCGCCGCGGGAGCAGAAAAGGCCGCGGTGCGGCGTTTTCTCCGACGCGGTTGGGGCAGGGCACCCAAGGCAGCTTTTTGAACAAAGCTGCATCGCGACCCTATCGGATACCAATCTCCGCCAAACGGCGGGATGCTTGGATGAAAAAAGCAGACACTTGCCCGTGTCTGCTTTTGCTTTCTGCTTTTCCCGCGGTTTTACACCCGATGATGGTTCAAAAAGTGCTTGAGATCGTTCATGGCCTTGGTCAGCACCTCGGGTTCGGGGAGCATGACGATGCGGAAGCGCAGATCCTCGTTCCAGTCAAAGCCGTTGCCCGGGATCACCAGAACGTGGTATTCGTGCAGGAATTTCATGGCAAAGTCCTGTGCGTTCTCAAAGTCGAACAGCTTCTGATCGAGCGCGGGGAACAGATAGAACGCCGCTTTGTTCTCAATGTAGGAAACGCCTTCGATCTTGTCGAGCCCTTCGGTCGTCGCGCGGCGCTGCTCAAACAGCCGCCCGCCCGGTATGAGCATTTCCTGCGTGCTCTCGCTGTCGACGAGCGCCGCCGGAATGACGAGCTGCGTCAGGGAGTTGCCGCAAAGACGCATCGACGCGAGTTTCATAACGCCGTTCTTGACCGCATCCAGCTCGCCCTTCGGACCGGAGAACACCATCCAACCGCAGCGGAACCCGCAGATGATATGGCTCTTCGACAGACCGTTGAACGTTACGCAGGGCACGTCCGGTGCGACGGCGCCGAGCGATTCATGCCGAAGTCCGTCCATCACGAGACGGTCGTAAATCTCGTCGGCGAGGATCACAAGGTGATGTTCGCGCGCGATGTTTGCGATTGCGACGAGCGTCTCGTGACTGTACACCGCGCCGGTCGGATTGTTCGGATTAATGACGAGGATCGCCTTGGTCTTGTCGGTGATCTTCGAGCGGATGTCGTCAATGTCGGGATTCCACGCGTTCTGCGGGTCGCAGCGGTAGAAGACCGGCTTGCCGCCCGAAAGATACGTGTTGTTGCTCCAAAGCGAATAGCAGGGAGAGGGGAGCAGAATCTCGTCTCCGGTGCCGATCAGCGCGCTCATGATCATGGACGCGGCTTCGCTGACGCCGTTGCAGATGAAGACGTCGTTCGGCATAATGCCCTGCAGACCGCGGCCGATGTGATAGGTGCAGATCACGTTGCGCGCGTCGCGCATGCCGCGCACGTCGCAGTACGGAACCGCCTCATCGATGTGCAGCGCAAGCGCCTGCCGCACCGAATTCGGCAGCTTGAAGCCGAACCGTCCGGGGTTGCCGGTGTTGAGCTTGAGCACGCTGGTGCCTTCGGATTCCATACGCAGCGCTTCCTGATACAGCGGCCCGCGAATGTCCGAGTGAACATATTGCAAACGATCGGATGCAGAAATCATAAACAACCTCAATCTGAAAATTCTAAAAATGTATTATATATTTACTATAGATGTTTGTCAATCCTTGATAAATGCAAGTTTACGCAAAAGCGCAGAAAGGAACGACTCGTTTAACGCCGCATTGCGGCCTTTTCCCGGCGGCAGAGCCGCCGTCGCGTCGTTCGAGTCCTTTGAACAAAACTGCAAAACAAAAGACCATCCGATGGATGGCCTTTGTTTTGGCAGGGGCAGAA
>CADAQS010000049.1 GCA_902790115.1 uncultured Eubacteriales bacterium
TTTGGAAACGTAATCAACGGGCATCGAATGGTTACGGCGCTCAACAATCTTCATATCCGCCATAACCGCCGCGTTGTAGAGCGTGGAGGAGAGCTGGCACACGCCGCCGCCATACTGCTTTTCATGTGCGCCGGCAACATACGCGGTCGCAACCTTCCAGCCGTTTGCCTTGTTGCGCACGCCGAGCGTTCCGTTGGCGGAGAAGACTTCGCCCGGATGCAGAACCGTGCCGCTGATCAGGCTTGCGCCGTGGAAGATGTTGTACTTGCGGTTTTTGATGCTCTTCGAGTAGTTCGTCGTCATCTTGCCGCGCAGAACAAACTTTTCCTGTACATTTTCCCGCGTGACTTCAGCGGGCGTTTCGGTGAAGATCGCTTCGATCGTCTCGCCGCTGCGGGAAGCCTTCAGCGCCTGCGCCATGGCTTCGGTGTCGACGGTCTTGCCTGGAACATCGTCGGTATACTGAAGCTTGTGCTCGTCCTGATTGTAGGAAACGGACGCATCGACCGGCGCGACGTTGTGCGCTTCGCCGTAGCTGATCAGTGCGTTTTTGAGCGCCGCGTCATCAAAGGTAAGCTTGACTTCAAACGGCTTTCCGGCCGTGCGGATCGCTTCAACCTCTGCCATAACCGCGTCGTAGCCCTTATCTTCGCGGACGAGGTTGAACGCTTCTTCGAGAACGTCTTCCAGATCGTCGGTCAGCGTGATCTGCTCACCGGTGAACGCAAACGCGTCATCGCCGTCGGTCACGGTGACGGAGAAGTTCTTTTTCGCCTCGGCGAGAACCGGCTCGATCGCGCTCTTGGCCTGATCGGTCGTCATGCCGCCGATCGCCACGCCGTTGACGGTCGTTCCTTCGAGGAACGTCGCACGCTTTAGGATTTCGTTCATCTGCGCCATCTGCTCGTCGGATACGGGAGGTTCGGTCACAATCGAAATCACCTGCTGCTGAATGGCCGGTTCCGGCGCATCGGTGACATCGACCGTAGCAGCCGGAACGGTCTTCGGCTCAACGCATGCCACGCAAAGGAGCATTGCGCAGACCAAAGCGAGCAGCAGGCTCAAGCGGAGTGTTTTCAACATACTTCTATTTTTCCTTCTTTCGTAGTTTTCCATCCGGATGTTGGTATCAGGTAACTGCATTGTATCATAAAAAAATGTTCTGGCTATGCCTTTTGGAAACCTTTCAAAATAAAGTTACATTTCTGACGAATCTCGTTCGAACGTCCTTTCATCGGCTGCTTTTTGAAAGAGCTTTTCATTTGCTGCACAATGTGATATACTAACAAAAACAGGAACGAAGGAGCGCGGCAATGGCGAAAGGAACGCAGGGACTGTCCCCGATGGATTATGCGCTGTCGTATCTGACAGCGCGCGACCGGACGGTTTATGAGATGCAGACCTATCTCGACGGAAAGGCGTTCGGCGAGGCGGACATCGACGCGACGATTGCGCGGCTGATCGAGCTCGGTCTGCTGGATGACCGGAGATTTGCCGAGCAGTTTGTCAAAACACGGCTTGCCTCCAAACCGCTTTCCCGGTCGCATCTGTATCGGCAGCTGACAGAGCACCATATCGCAAAAGACATCGTCCTGGAAGCACTCGAATCGGTTCCGGAGGAGACGGAACTCGACAATGCGCTCATGATCGCACAAAAGTATACGCGTCAGTTCCGTTCGCTGGAGCCGGAAAAGCGCAGAATGCGCGTCCTTTCGCGGCTGCAGGCGCGCGGATTCGGCGCGGATGTATCGTATAAAGTGCTCCGGATGGCAGAGGACGGGCTTTCAGAGGAGGATGACGCATGATCCGTGTTGTTTCACCGACAGACATGAAAGCGTGGGACCGGAGCCGGATCGAGAGCGGCATTCCGTCCAAAACCTTGATGCTGACGGCGGCAGAAGGTCTTTTTGACGCGGCGATGCGCCTTCGCGGGAATCTTCCGGTTACCTGCATCTGCGGCAGCGGAAACAACGGCGGCGACGGCATTGCGCTTGCATGGCTGCTGAAAAAGGCGGACGTTCCGGTCCGGATCGCGCTGATCGGCAATCCGGAAAAAATGACCGAGGATGCCGCATACTATTTGAGCTTAGCAAAGAATGAAAAAGTCCCGGTGATATACGAATGGGAGTCGAACGAACCGGAACTGCTGGTCGATGCGATCTTCGGCGTCGGACTGGACCGGCAGGTGACCGGACGGTATGCCGCGCTGATCGACCGGATCAACGCTTCGGGTTTTCCCGTACTGGCCGCTGACATTCCGTCTGGACTCGATGCGCAAAGCGGCGAGATCCTCGGCGTTGCGATCAAAGCGGCCGAGACGGTCACGATGCAGTTTGTCAAAACCGGTTTGCTGCTTGGCCAGGGACGCGCCTGCGCCGGAACGATCCGCGTGCAGAAGCTTGCCGAAGAACAGCCGTTTTCGTTTGAACGGGAACAGTTCTGGCAGGAGGCGGCGGATGTTGAGACGCTTTTGCCGCCGCGTCCGTTCGATTCGCACAAAGGCCGCAACGGACACGCTCTGCTGTGCGTGGGTTCGGACCGGTATATCGGCGCCGCGCTGCTTTCTTCACGGGCGGCTTTGCGGTCGGGCTGCGGCATTTTGACTGCGGTCGTGCCGGATCCGGTTCGCAGCGCGTTTGCAACGCTGCCGGAAGCAATCACCGTGCCGACCGGAACAAGCGGTTGGAATGAGGAGGCCTGTGCGGTCGCGATTTCTGCGCTTGAAAACAAAAACGCCGTCGGGATCGGCTGCGGCATCGGCAGCGGGAACGCCGTTCCGCTGCTGGAAGCGGTTCTTTGCTCCGGAGTCCGGGCGGTCATCGACGCAGACGGATTGAACTGCCTTTCGAAAAACCGCGATTTGCTGAACCTGCTGCACAAAGAGATCGTAATTACCCCGCATCCGGGCGAGATGGCAAGGCTTTTGAGCTGCTCGGTTTCGGACGTGCTGCAGGATCCGATCGCAGCGGCGACAGCGTTTCCGTGTGTGACGCTGCTGAAAGGCGCGACGACGCTCGTTTCGGACGGCAGACAACTGGTTTACTGCACGGAGGGCTCGCCGGCTCTTGCTAAGGGCGGCAGCGGCGATGTTTTGACCGGGCTGATCACAGGACTGCTTGCACAGGGACTATTGCCGTTCGACGCCGCGCGCGCCGGAACATACCTGCTCGGATGCAGCGCAAAGGAAGCGTTCCGTTTGCTCGGCGAACGGATGGTGCTCGCATCCGATGTGATCGATGCAATGCAATAGGAGATTTATGGAAAAAAAGATCAACGGAAATACCGCGGGCATCCGCGACAGCATTCTCGAACAGATGCAGGAGCTGTATGAGCTCTCGCAGCCGACCGGTGTGTTTTTAAGTCGGGAACTGCTTGAAGCGCTAGCGGACTTTACGGGAAGGATCGGACGTGAGATCTCGGTTTACATTTCTCGCGGCGGCAGCATCGAAGATGTGTCGATCGGCGATGCAACGACGGTTTCGATGCCGAATATGCGCCTTGTGCGCAACATCGACCGGCTTTGCGGCGTTCGGTGCATTCATACGCACCCGTCGGGAAGCGGATACCTGTCCGATGTGGATCTCGGCACGCTGAATTCGATGCGGCTTGACTCCATGGCAGCCGTCGGCGTTCGCGACGGGAAACCGACCAGCGTGTACGCGGCGTATGTCGGCGAAATGGAGAACGAGGAGCGCAAACCGGTCATCTACGGACCGATGCGCTACGACCGTTTGCCGCAGCGCGGTCTGCTGGATGCGATTGCCGAAGCGGATGCTCGGCTCAAAGCGCCTGCTTATGCGGTCACGCAGAGCGAGCCGGAGCGAGCGGTTTTGGTCGGCATCGAGAACAACGAAGCATACGACACACTCGAGGAGCTCAAAGCGCTTGCGGACACTGCGGGCGTCAAGGTCGTGGCGATCGAGCGGCAGCGCAAGCGTCCGGTCGACAACGCAACCTATGTGGGCGCCGGCAAGGCGGACGAACTGCGGCTGTTGGGCAGCGCGACCGAAGCGGACCTGTTTATCTTTGATGATGAGCTGTCCGCGATTCAGATCCGCAATCTTGAGGACATTCTCGGCGCGCCGGTCATCGACCGCACGATGCTGATTCTGGACATCTTTGCCACGCGTGCGACCACGCGGGAAGGCAAGCTGCAGGTCGAACTGGCGCAGCTGAAATACCGGTTGCCGCGGCTGCTTGGCGCTGGCATTGTGATGTCCCGGCAGGGCGCTTCGGGCGTCGGCATGCGCGGCCCGGGCGAAAAGAAACTGGAGATCGATCGCCGCCGCATCCGCAGACGCGTTTATGAACTTGAGCAGGAGCTTGCGGAGGTCGAAAAGCAGCGCGGTCTGCGCAGAAGCGCCAGAAAGCGCAACGCGGTACCGCTTGTCGCACTGGTCGGCTACACGAATGCGGGCAAGAGCACGCTTTTGAATGCGCTTTCCGACAGCGATGTGCTTGCGGAGGACAAGCTGTTCGCAACACTCGATCCGGTCGTGCGCAAGATCGAACTGTCGAACGGAACGGAGTGCCTGCTGTCCGATACGGTGGGCTTTATCAATAAGCTGCCGCATGAACTCGTGCAGGCGTTCCATTCCACGCTCGAAGAGGTGCGGGATGCGGATCTGATCCTGCATGTGATCGATTCAGCCTGTCCGCATTACGAGGTGCAGATGCGCGTTGTCGAGGAGGTCGTGACCCAGCTCGGCGCAGGCGACACGCCGGTGATCGAGGTCTACAACAAGGCGGATCTTGCCGAAGCTGTGCCGAGAAAGCACGAAGGCGCGGTCGCGATCAGCGCAAAGAACGGTACGGGACTCGGGGCTTTATTCGAAAAGATCGAAGCCGTCCTGAACCGTTCGCAAAGCCGCGTAGAACTTGTGATCCCGTATGACAAGTACGAAGCGATTCAGACGGTGCGCGAAATCGGCACGATCCTGAGCGAAACGCACGAGGCTGACGGAACACACATTACAGCGATGCTGGAGCAGGATAAACTGTACCGACTGTCGAATGCGCTCGGTATCAAAGCGCCGCATGTGAAAGCGGATTGGGAGGAGTAAATGGTAGACAGCATCGGATTTGATCTCGACGGAACTTTGTGGGATTATGCCGACCGGTATGCGGACATCTTCGCCGAAGTGCTGGAAGGGCAGGAGGGTATTCATCTGCCGACCGTGCAGGAAGTGCGAAACGCAACCGGACTGGCCGCTCTGACCTATATCGAGACGCTGTTTCCGCGTTTGAAAAACGCATCGGATACGGAAAAGATGGCGCTGTTCGGCAAGGCGGAAAAGATCGGCTGCGATTTGATCCTGCAGCAGGGCGGGCGGCTGTACGACGGTCTCGAACAGATGCTGAAGACGCTTTCCGAGCGCTATTCACTGTTTATCGCAAGCAACTGCGAACCGTTGTATCTTGAGAACTTCCTGCAGTTTTACGGTTTTCGTCATTATTTCTCCGACGTGATCTGTCAGAATCTGCCGGGCGCAAAAGGCACCAAGGGCGAGAATATCCGTGTGGTCTGCGAACGGAACGGCTTTTCTCATCCGGTATTTGTCGGCGACGCGCAAAGCGACGCGGACGCAGCAAAGGCCGCAGGCGTTCCGTTTATCTGGACGACCTATGGGTACGGTTCGGTTCCGGACGCGGTCTATCGGATCGACAAGCCGATGGATCTGGTCGGGCTTGTAGAGAGAATGTAATACGAATACAGAAAAGGAGATGCCGTTCGGGGCATCTCCTTTTAATATCCCATCTCTTTCAGTCCGGCAGCGATCTTTGCATATTGTTCGCAGACGTCAAATGCGTTTGCCCCGCGGCCGAGCGGCCTGCGGCGAAGATCGATTTCGTCTAGATGCGAGATTCCCGAAAAGCCGCTGCGCTCCCAGATCGTGAAGCGTTCGCCCCACTTTGCGGAAGCAAGAGAGACCAGCCCGTCGTTTGCGCCTTCGATCCGGTTGACGACAAAGTTCGCGGTCGAAAGGTTGATGTCTGAAAACGGATGGTGCATCCGTGCGCCGACGCTTTGATAGAACACCCCGGGCATATCGGGCGTTTCGGCATTGAACCGCTCCTTATAATCGGTGGAAAAGCTCATGCAGACTTCATAGAAATCCGGTCTGCGATCGCCGATCAGCCGGATCCAGTTGTCCACGGCGAATGCCGCAAGCCGGTACAGCTTGTGCGGCGCACGAAGCAGCAGGGTGAACGTTTCGGAGCCGCGATGCGGCGTGCCGATCGTGGTCAGCGACGCAACTGTGGAGGCGGCTCCGTATTTCGCAATCGCCAGACGGGCGTCCAGTCCGCCCTTGGAATGCGCGATCAGATTAACCTTTTCGGCGCCGGTTTCGGCCAGGATTGCATCGATCCGTTCCGCAACTGCTTCGGCGTTTGTTTCGATGCTTCCCCAGCAATCCTGCAGACCGTAACAAACGACGGCGCCGTTCTCTGTAAGAACATTTGGAATCCGACCCCAGTAGACGGGCCATTTCAGATCGCGAAAGCCCGCACCGTGGATCAGAACGATCGGGTATTTTGTTTTGCATCGATTCGGTTTCATGCGGACAGTATAGCAGACCGCCAGCTTTTCTGCAAGAAAAACGGACCGCCAAAAGGCGATCCGCGGTTCACCGAATCAGTTTTTCTGTTCTTTTGCAGCATGCATCGCGTACAGCCGGAAAAACAGAACCATCAGAACTTCTCCGAACATGCTGATAAAAAAGATCAGATCGGTATTTCCCGTCGCCGGTCCAAGCGCAGAGAATGTGAACATCAAAAAACCGGAGAGAAACAGATGCGGCGTTTTCTGCCGGATCCAGACCGCGATGCCCGCGATCATCAGCGGGATAACGGTTCCGAAGGACAGCAGACGGCTGATCGTATCCGCCCATTTCGGCGTTGCGCCGGATGCGGCATAGCGCATGACGCCGGCAAGCTCTTTCGGCTCGAGCACCGTAGCGGCAGCTTGCGCGACGCCGGCGACCATCAGAAGAACGGTCAGACACCACACGGCAATCCGAAGCGGCTTTTTCCAGCGGAGCGCATAGGCACAGATCGGAAAGAGCAGCGGAATCAAAAGACCGTGACTGAAGAACCGGATGCGGCTGATGCCCGCAAGTGCATCGCCTTTCAGAACGGCGCCGAGTCCGATGATCGCGGCATCCAAAAACAATCCGACTGTAATCAGTCCCATGCAGAGCAGCATCGGATCCTTTGATTTGGTATACTGCACAAGGAACAGAATCGTAAACAGCGCTTCCGCAGCCGCGATGCACCAGATCGCGTACGGACAGATTATCAGGAAAAACTCTCTCATACTTCCTCCCATGGTCGGTGATTTGACAAGTCACAGTATAGCAAGCTTTCTGTCGGATGGCAAGGCGTGTTCCCGATCTTTGCAGCGTCCCTGCAGAAAAAGGCGGAACTTCACGGTTTTTTCAAAAAGATATCGCAAATCTGTTGCATCGATGACGCAGTTTTGTGACAACGGGCTGATACAATGCTACTATCGAAAATTGCCAAAAACCGGAAAGGAGGCCGATCGAATGGAACAGAATACAAACGAAAAACCGGTGAAAGCAAACAATGATGCAAAGCGGTTCTGGTGGTTTGCGGCGATCCTTCTGCTCGCAGAAGCAGCGGGGATCTGGTTCGGACTGCATCCGTACTACCGGTTTCTTTCCGCGGTATTTGCTGCCGTCGCGGTTGTCGCGGTTTTGAAAAAGAATTGGTGGTGGTGGATCTGCACCGCGGTGCAGCTTTCGATCGTGGCGATTTTATGGAGCTTCGGACCGGCAGGATACCGGTATGCGTCTGCGGTTCCGCTGCTGCTTTCGGTTTTATGCGTGATCTTGCGGTTCGGAAAGCGTTGGCTGCGCGTCGCCGCGGTCACGCTGTCGGTCTTCGGGATCCTTGTCTTATCCGCTGTTGAACTGCCGATTGTCAGCGCGGCGCAGGCAGAGGCCGATACCTCCGCATCGTATGTGGTCGTGCTTGGCGCGGCGGTCTACGGCAAGGAGCCTTCGATCGCCTTGAAGAACCGACTGAACCGGGCGATTGCGTATCTTCATGCCAATCCGTCTGCGAAGGTCGTGGTCAGCGGCGGACAGGGCGAGGGAGAGGATATCAGCGAAGCCGCGTGCATGCAGACCTATCTGAAAGCAAAAGGAATCGACGCGTCGCGTATCCTTTCCGAGGAGCACTCTACCTCTACGATGGAAAACCTGGCGTTCTCCAAAGCGGTGATCGAACAGGATGGCGGCGATCCGCAGAAAATCGCGATTGTATCGAGCGCCTATCATCTGTATCGCGCGCAGTCGATGGCTTCTTCGCTCGGCATGCAGGCAATCGGCGTCGCAAGCTCTGACGGATATCCGTTGTATATGTGCGGCATGTATCTCCGCGAAGCGCTCGGCGTGGTCAAGATGTGGCTGTTCGGCGCGTTGGAACAAAAAACCTGTCTTGCATCGGTGTATGCAGCGGTGCGGTAGAAAGCTTCCGTAATCGTTCTCAATCAAACAGATATGCATAACAATGAAATGGTTTTCCCGTTCATATTACTGTCATAGAACAGCTATTCTGCAGCACAGCACGTTTCCCGGAGAAACGTGCTGTTGAATATTATGCAGGATATTTGTATAAAGATTATAATCGGATTGCAAATGCGAAAAAAGCATGATATACTATTCCAAACGGATCATATCCGCGCTTACGAGAAAGGAGAATCATGGTATGAAAAGGTTGATTTGTCTGATTCTTTCCGCCTGTATGCTGCTCGGAACGGCGGCTTGCGGCTCTTCCGCAAATGACGCATCGGATGATCCGAATCTCGGCGTCTATACGGCAGCGACGGCGGAAATGATGGGCTTCGAACTGTCGGTGGATACCGTTTTTGAAAAAGGTTTTACGATTGAACTGAAGGGAAACGGCAAGTGCACCATGGAAGCCGACGGCAAGAAAGCCAACGGAAAATGGTCCCTGGACGGAACAGCGTTTTCTGCCAGCGCCGGCGGGATGGATTGCGCAGGTACGCTGGAAAACGGCGTCATGAAGCTGGAGAACCTGCTCGATTCCGGCATCACGATGACGCTTTATCATGACAATTATCAGGCGCCGTCTGCGGAAATCACAAGATCACCCGGAAATGACCAGGCAAAAACTGCAGAGCCGGGATCCGTTGATCTTGCAGTTGCACCTGCTGAAGAGAAGCCGCAAAACAACGCGGAACCCGCTGCCGAAGCGCCTGCTTCAGAACCGGAGAAGAGCGCAGCTGAAGCGTCTGCTATAGAACCGGAAAAGAGCGTTTCTGAAGCACCTGCTGCCGAACCGGACAAGAGTGTTTCTGAAGCACCTGCTGCTGAACCGGAGGAGAGCGTTTCCGAAGCGTCGTCCGAGCCGGAAACGGTTGCTTCGGATGCAGACAATACCTTTTGGATCATCGCGTATCTGGCAAACGGAATGACCATCGAAGGCGAGCAGCTGAAAGCCACCGGCATGGATCAGTCCTTTGTGACGCTCCATGACGACCATACCGGAGCGATGATGCTGATGGGGGAGACGATCGATCTGATCGGCTGGACGGACGACGGGTACATCACCGTTGCGGGAAGACCGATGTATCCGTTCGAATATGAAGACCCGGACACCATTCGCGTGAATATATACGAAACCATCGCATTCCGCATGAAACGCGGCGCACAGCCTGTCGAAACGACGGATACGCCTGCTGCACCGATCGAGGCGCCTGCCGCCGCAACCGAACCGCCTGCCGCACCGACGGAAGCGCCTGCGGCACCGACCGAAGCTCCGGCAACTCCGGCGGAAACGCCGCAAGAGGCGGCAGCGCAGCCGGAATCGGGTGCGGTACCGCCATATGGCGACAGCGACGGCGTCATCGACCTGGAACGGTTAAAGAGCTTATATCGCTGGCTGAAAGAGACGGAAGGCGATTTCCGGAGTTTGCTTACCTTTGATGAGATCAGCAATGCGGTCGGTAAGCTCGGCTTTGACAAAAAGGACGACAGCGATACGTATCGGGCTGCTTACTGGACCGACGGCGATCGCTATTATGTGACGGTCACGTTCCGGAATCAGGACGGCAGCTGGACCTGCAGTTCCATTACGACGGGCATGCCCGGCGAATTGTATTCCGAGGCGGATATTTCCGGATTCCCGGTACTCGGGAGCGGCACGCCCGCGGGCAGCTGCCCGACCGAGTCGGTCACGCTTGAGGGCAAGATCGGCTTCTCCGGACCGAAAGTTCCGGTGACTGCCGAGGTGCCGACGATCAACTGGGCTGCGGCCATGAAGAGCAGCAGTCCGTGCTATTACAGTACGCCGGATCCTAAAAAGGTCTCTTCGAATACGCCGCACATCGAAATCGGTTTTTATGAATCGGAAGAGAAGATCAACTTCTATTTCGATAAGTTTGAAAACCTGGCTGCGCTGGAAAATCGCTCGATCGGCGGGATCGAAATGGTCGGCCGCAGCTATTCCTACATCGGCATGGAATGGATCGAATACTACGGACAGTTATCCGACGGAATCTGGGTCAGCATCAAGTTAACCGGCGTCCGGTTCGAGACGGGAACACAGACGGAAGCGATCGTCAACAGCATCTCGTTCGGCGAACCGCACGAATAAGCCAAAAGATACGGAAGCGGCTCTGTCGGAGCCGCTTCTTTCTGTATGTACTTTTGGAATTCGGATCAGTTTTTGCTGTAA
The DNA here is from genome assembly GCA_902790115.1 of uncultured Eubacteriales bacterium. Classification (GTDB taxonomy): domain Bacteria; phylum Bacillota; class Clostridia; order Christensenellales; family CAG-138; genus UBA3792. Next base: position 10,726 of record CADAQS010000049.1, read on the forward strand.
ACAACGCTTCCGGCTTCGACGCTGTGCGTGATCCAGACGTTGCCGCCGATCACGCAGTTGTCACCGATGAATGTATCACCGCCGAGAATCGTTGCGCCGGCGTAGATCACGACGTTGTTGCCGATGTGCGGGTGACGGTGAATCCCTTTGATCGGATGACCGTCCTTGTCGGAAGGGAAGGACTTCGCGCCGATTGTGACGCCCTGATAGAGCTTGACATGATGCCCGATGATCGTCGTTTCGCCGATGACGACGCCGGTTCCGTGATCGATAAAGAAATACTCGCCGATCGTTGCGCCGGGGTGGATATCGATGCCCGTTGTGCTATGGGCGTATT
>CADAQS010000050.1 GCA_902790115.1 uncultured Eubacteriales bacterium
AGTGTCTTTTGAACATGTACGTATCGGAACGTATTACATGAAAGAAACCGCCGCACCTGCAAATCACGCGCTTGATGAGACCGTGTATAAAGTTGTGATTGAGGATGAAACCGATCCCACAAAGTATTCCAGGATTTCAATTCTCGGAGACCCGCAGGAGACAAATGTAACGGAAATTATCAATACAGAACCTGGCAAGCTCAGCATTGTCAAAGAGTGGCTCGACAGTTCCGGAAGACCGGAAGCCGGGGGCAATAAAACCGCAAACGTACATCTCTATAAGAAACTGGATCCTTCCTCTGCAGCACAGACAACGAAAGTTACGGTTGTCTATCATCGTGAGGGAGCGTCATGGGATCTTCAAACGGAAACGGGAAATGCAGTGGTTGCAACATGGGACTTCCGACACTTGCACTATCCAAGCTGTCCGGAAACGCCGTCGTTGCAGAGTGCGAAAACTGCGGCAGGCTTTTGTATATGGAATAAGTTTTACAGCGAGTAAGACAGACGATCGCGGCTCCGTATGGAGATGAGGAAAGTCCGAGCACCACAGGGCAGGGTGCCGGGTAACACCCGGTGAAGGCGACTTCAAGGAAAGTGCAACAGAAAGAAACCGCCTGCTTTTTGCAGGTAAGGATGGAAAGGCGAGGTAAGAGCTCACCGACGGTATGGTGACATACCGGTCCTGTAAACCCCACTCGGTGCAAGATTGAATTGGGAGCATTTAATAGCGGCCCGCTACGCTCTTTGTAATCGCATGAACGGTGCGGCAACGTACCGTCTAGATAGATGATCGTCCTTTGACAGAACTCGGCTTACGTCTTGCTCGCTGTAATTATTTTGAGGGAAACTATGGAAGAAGCAAAGAAAACGGTGCTGTCCGGCATGCAGCCGTCCGGCAATCTGACCATCGGAAACTACCTCGGCGCTTTGCGGCAGTGGGCGACGATGCAGGATGACTATGTCTCCCTGTACATGATCGCCAATCAGCATGCAATCACCGTCCGGCAGAATCCGACGGAACTGCGGCGCAGAGCCATGGAGGTTTACGCGCTGTATATGGCATGCGGGATCGATCCCAACCGATCGATCATTTTTGTACAATCCCATGTGCCGGAACATGTCCAGCTTTCGTGGGTGCTTTCGTGCAACACCTATATGGGCGAACTGAACCGCATGACGCAGTTCAAGGACAAAAGCGCCAAGCATGCGGACAACATCAACGCAGGCCTTTATACCTATCCCGTGCTGATGGCAAGCGATATTTTGCTGTATCAGGCAAACTATGTGCCGGTCGGCGCGGATCAGAAGCAGCATGTCGAACTGACGAGGGACCTTGCAGAGCGCTTCAACAAACTGTACGGCGACACGTTTGTCGTGCCGGAACCGTTTATTCCGAAATTCGGTGCGCGAATTATGTCGCTGCAGGAACCGGAAAAGAAGATGTCCAAATCCGACCTCAATCCGAATGCCACAATCTATATGACCGATGACCACGATACGGTTGTCCGCAAGCTCAAACGTGCGGTGACCGACTGCGAGGGCGTGATCGCGTTCGATCCCGAAAAGCGCCCCGGCGTGTCGAATCTTCTGACAATCTATGCGACCTGCGCGAATGTATCGATGGATGAAGCTTTGAAGACATTTGACGGAAAGGGATACGGCGATCTGAAAGCCGGTGTTGCCGAAGCAGTCGTTTCCGTTCTGGAGCCGTTCCGCGCCAAATATGAAGCATATCTGAACGACAAGGCATACTTATCCGCGTGCATGAAGGACGGCGCTGAAAAAGCGCGTACCATTGCGCAAAAAACCATTCGGAAAGTCTATCATAAGGTTGGATTCGATACCGGATTGAAATGAGCATGACGGAGACGGAAAAACTGTATACGCAGATCCTTCGGGAGGAGATCGTCCCGGCAACCGGATGCACGGAGCCGATCGCAATCGCCTACTGCGCCGCCTATGCGCGCTCGGTTCTTCGGTCCATGCCGACACAGGTTCGGATCGAAGTCAGCGGGAACATCCTGAAGAACGTCAAGAGCGTTGTCGTTCCGAATACCGGCGGTCTGAAAGGGATTCCTGCGGCAGCGGCTGCCGGAATTGTAGCCGGAGATGAAACCAAAAAACTGCAGGTTATCGCGAAGATCGGGACAGAGAAGCAGCAGCAAATCGCCGCTTATGTGGCAAATACGCCGATTGACGTTTCCTGCGCGGAGACGGACTGTGTGCTGTATATCCGGATTACGGTGTACTCGCGGACTGCGTACGCCTCCGTTACGATTGCAAACAATCATACCAACGTTGTCGAAGTATCCCGAAACGGCGAGATTCTGCTGTCCAAACCTTTGGTATCCCAAAGCGAGGAAAATCTGACCGATAAGAACTGCTTGAACTTTCACGACATATATACTTATGCGGATACGGTCGATCTGGACGAGCTCCGTCCGCTATTGGACTTTCAGATCCGCTGCAACAGCACGATTGCCGAGGAAGGCATGGCGCATCCATACGGTGCGAACATCGGCAAAGTATTATTCGATGAGGAGCATAACGACGTAGAAACCGAAGCGCGCGCCTACGCGGCAGCCGGTTCCGATGCGCGTATGAGCGGATGCGAACTGCCGGTCGCAATTTTGTGCGGATCCGGCAATCAAGGCATTACGGCAAGCGTGCCCGTGATCCGGTATGCAAAACGCTATGCGATCGATCAGGAACGGCTGTATCGCGCACTGCTGATGTCAGACTTGTTGACGATCTATCAGAAGGCGGGGATCGGTCGGCTCTCGGCCTATTGCGGCGCGATCAGCGCAGGCTGCGGTGCCGGAGCTGGGATCGCTTATCTGCTCGGCGGCGACGAACGCGTTGTGGCGCATACGCTTGTCAATGCGATGGCGACGATCTCCGGTACGATCTGTGACGGTGCAAAACCGTCCTGCGCGGCAAAGATCGCGGCGGCTGTCGAGTCGGGTATTTTGGGATATCGGATGTTTCTCAAAGAACAGCAATTTCGCAGAGGAGAAGGAATCGTCGCGCCGAATGTCGACGCGACGGTAAAGAATATCGGAATTTTGGCTTCGATCGGCATGCAGGAGACCGATCATGTGATTCTGCAGTTGATGCAGCAATGCATCTGATTATAGGTTCACCTGATAGATTTCAGCGGAACTGTTCGCAAAGATGAGCGGACAGTTCTTTTTGATATAGTCCAGATCGATGTCGTAGTTGTATCGTTCGGCGTTGCTGATCAGAATATAGTTCACACCGTATGTTTCGAATAAATCTTTCGACTGCTCCGGCGTTTCATACATCGAACGGACATCCGTTTCGCGCTGTGAGTTATCGATGCCGTGGAAATACAGAAATGTAGAGGTTCCTGTCACGATATTGCGCCCGGTCAGCGGCGAGATCAGATTCCAGTGATAGGAGTTTGCAAGGAACATACTGTCCGGAGCGGTGTTTTCCCGAACGAATTCCGCCGCTTCCACATCGGAAGCCGTGTAAACCTGATATTCGCTTTTCAGCTCCCGCAGGATTGTCATAAAAGACGAAAGCGTCAGCGTCAGCGTCAGCACATAGATTCCGAGGTGAAGAGCAACAGCGCCGTATGCCGTGGAGAACGGTCGAACCGGCTTACAGCGAAGCAGGATAACGAATGTCAAAACAATCGATGCGATAAGAAGCACGATCGCAATCAACAGTTCGGGTTGACCGAAGGAAAACTCCGTTTGCGTATAATGCCGGTACAGCAGAGCAAATCCATGTACAATCAGATAACAGGAGCAAAGTCCCGGAAACATGGAAAGAAGAGTTTCATTCTTCATACGTTCCGACAATGCGGATACGGAAAACAAGTAGCCGGAGAGCCCCGAAAGGAACAGAAGCGTACAGCAGGTATACCATTTGATAGAGCCGTCGTTCCGAAGACATACCAGAAGCGAGATCAGAAGAAGGACTTGCAAAAACAGGCCGAATCTAAGAAGCGCCTTTTTCCGCGCTTCCTGATTGGAATTCTTTCGGATCGCATGAAGTAATCTTCGGTAAGCGACATCCAGAAACTTCCCGACAAGTCCGCATGTGTACGCAAACCAGACAAACAGCAGCTTGTTGTTGTCATAAGTGTTTGGTTGAAAGACGAGCATTTCCGCGATCGCCCAGAGAACAAGCGGCGCGAGATAGACTTTTCGATCGCGTGACGACATTGAAAAGAAAGCGAAAGGCATCAGCAGGAACAGCCAGCCGAAGTTTTTCAGATAGAACCAAAGATAGCTGTCGGCGTTGTTCGCCCAGTTCCAATGCGGTTTAACCATGCCGCTTTCCGACGCCTGCCGAAACGCAAATCCAAACAGCTGCGGGGCAGCGATTACACATGCGATTCCGCCGTACAGGAACCACTTCAAAAGGCGTTTTGGATCATACTTTGTGATCATTTCCGTCATCAGCATGACCGCGCTGATGATGCCGAGCGCAAGGAACGAATGCGTGTGAATCAAAGGCAGAAGGCCTGCGATGATGCCGAGCGGAACGAGGTTTTCCGACTGCTTCCGGTAGGCAAACCCGTGAAGCAGTGTCAGGCAAGGGAACAGGAACGCCCAACCGAACAGTGTTGCGCGCTGCGGAATCAGCATATCCACAATCGGATTGACCCAGCGGAGACCGATGGTCGGCAGATTGGTCGGCGTATCGTAAAAGCCGTCCAGGAGCCATGAGAAGTTCGAAAAGTATCCGCCGTCAAGCAACGCGTTCAGAGAAGCTCCATTTTTGGCGAGATCAAAGAAATAAGCAAAGCCGAAGCCTCCTCCTAAAAAGAACAGAACGGTTCCGATTGCGGCGCGACGTCTGGTTTTCAACCACTCCTGAAAGAAAAAGTATACGCCTGCCAGAACGAGAAGATAAGCATATAAAGCCGTAATCAGATAGGCCTGCCGAAGCGTCGCGCCGAGCACGACCAAAGAAGAAGCCGATGTTTCACAGAGAAACGGATAATTAACCATATGTCCCGGAAAAATGCTGTACTGCGGCGGGAATGTGCCTTGCTCTGCAATGCTGGAGATAAATCCAAGATGCATCGCAAGGTCGCCGTAGGTCACCTGTCCGACGGCAAGGGAGCCATCCGGCCGTTCCATCAGAATGTGTGTGGAAAACAGAACGGCGCCGAGCACGAAGAGCGGTACGATCACATATAGGCAAGCAAGGTCTTTGCAGAGAAAACGGGCGTGAAGACTGCCGAAAACCCGTTTCAGCCCAAACAGCGCAAGCGATGCAAACGCAAGTGCGATCGCAATCAGCAGGGCAAAGACCTGTGTCCAGACTGTGAATCCGAGAACAAAGGCAAACAGTGAGGGCAACCAAGTCAAAAGCAGCAAGCCAAGCACAAGCCCGAGCCAGATTCGGCGGATCAGCGGCTGTGACCGGAATGCATAGATTGATATACAAAGCCCGCACAGGGCAAATAAAATCGTGAACAAAAGCGCAATCACCATAGCGGCCTCCTTATCGGTCATTATACGGGAATCGGCCCCTTTCGTCAAGCAAGACAGGGTTGCGAAAGCTGCCGTATTCTGATATACTTATTTTTAATACAAAATCGGAGGCACGGAATGAATCCGTTCGTTCATCTTCATGTTCATACTCAGTACAGTCTGCTTGACGGCGCTTCCCGCATCCCCGATCTGGTGAAGCGTGCGAAAGAGCTCAATCAGCCTGCGCTAGCAATTACGGATCACGGCGTTCTGTACGGCGTCATTGACTTCTACCGTGCCTGCAAAAAAGAAGGAATTAAGCCGATTATCGGCATTGAAGCGTACATTACAAAAGGCAAATATAATGAAACGGACATGCGCTCGCGTGATTATGCGCATCTGATTCTGCTTGCCAAAAACAATACGGGCTACCAGAATCTGATGCTCCTTTCCAGCGAAGCGTTTACGCACGGATTCTATTATAAGCCGCGGATCGACTACGATCTTCTGGAAGCCCATTCCGATGGCCTGATCTGCCTTTCGGCGTGCCTCGCCGGCGATATTCCGCAGGCGTTTCTGCAGGGACGCGACGCGGAAGCCAAAGAACTTGCGCTTAGGCTAAAGCGCATCTTCGGCGATGATTTCTATATCGAATTGCAGAACCACGGGATACGTGAACAGCAGGAAGTGCTTCCGAAACTCAAGCGTCTTGCGAATGAATTGCAGATTGAAACGGTCATCACCAACGATATTCATTATGTGTATCAGGAGGACGCCGAGGCGCAGGATGCGTTGCTCTGCATTCAGACACAGCGATTTGTGGATGAACCTGATCGGATGCGCATGGAGACGGAGGAGTTCTATGTGAAGTCCTATGACGAAATGCTCCGCGCGTTTCCGAATGATGCCGCATCGCTGGACAGAACTCTCGAGATTGCGGACAAATGCAACGTCGAGATCGAATTCGGCGTTCGGAGAATGCCTGCTTTCGTCGCGCCGGACGGTTCGACCGACAACTATGCGTTCTTGCGGAATCTGTGTGTCGAAGGCATGGCAAAGAAGATGCCGAATGCGGATAAGGAAGCGTGGGACCGTCTCGAGTACGAGCTCGGCGTGGTTTCCAAGATGGGATTTGTCGATTATTATCTGATCGTCTGGGATTTTATTCATTACGCGAAAACGAACGGGATCATGGTCGGTCCGGGAAGAGGCAGCGGCGCAGCTTCGCTGATGGCATACTGCATCGACATTACCGATGTCGATCCGCTGAAATACAATCTCCTGTTCGAACGTTTTCTGAACCCGGAACGCGTTTCTATGCCGGATTTTGACGTCGACTTCTGTTACGAACGACGGCAGGAAGTCATCGATTACGTCGGGCGGAAATACGGCGAAGGGCATGTCGCACAGATCATCACCTTCGGAACGCTCGCTGCAAAGGCGGTCGTACGCGATGTAGGACGCGTTCTGCGCGTACCGTATGCCGATGTGGACAGACTTGCAAAGCTAATCCCGAACGTGCTGAAAATGACGCTCAAGGAGGCCCTGAACCTATCCACAGAGCTCAAAAACCTTTACGACACCGATCCGGTTATGCGTAAGGTGCTCGATCTTTCGATCAAACTGGAAGGACTTCCGCGTCACAGTTCGACGCATGCTGCAGGCGTGGTAATTTCCGGTGTCCCGCTGAACACGGTCGTTCCGCTGCAGAGCAACGACGGCGTTCTGACGACCCAGTTCCCGATGACGACGCTCGAGGAGCTCGGCCTTTTGAAAATGGACTTTCTTGGGCTTCGGACGTTGACCGTAATCCGCGATGCTCTCGATTTTATCCGGCAGCAGGGTAAGCCGGTGCCGGATTTCTCCAAAAACGATTTCGAAGACGCAGGCGTTTGGGAGATGATTGCAAGCGGCGATACCGACGGAGTGTTCCAGTTGGAATCTCCGGGCATGCAGCAGTTCTTGCAGCAGCTAAAACCCGACTGTTTCGAAGATCTGATCGCCGGAATTTCCCTGTATCGTCCCGGCCCGATGGATCAGATTCCGCGCTATGTCAAAGGTAAGCATGAGCCGGATTCCGTGACCTATGCGCATCCGCTGCTCAAGCCGATCCTGTCCACGACTTACGGCTGCATGGTGTATCAGGAGCAGGTCATGGAGATCGTTCGTTCGCTTGCAGGGTATTCCTACGGACGAAGCGATCTTGTCCGTCGCGCAATGGCGAAGAAAAAGCACGACGTTATGGCGCAGGAGCGGCAGTACTTCGTTTACGGAACAGACGGCGTGGACGGTGCAATCAAACGCGGCGTACCGGAAGCGGTTGCAAATCAGATCTTTGACGAAATGATGGACTTTGCGTCGTATGCATTCAACAAAGCGCATGCTGCCTGTTATGCCGTGCTGGCGTACCGGACGGCGTATCTGAAAAAGTATTATCCGGTTGAACTGCTGACGGCGATGATTAACGGGTATCGCGGCAACACGGATACGGTCGCAAAATACGTTTATGCCGCCCGTCATCTCGGAATCCGGATTCTTCCTCCGGACGTCAACAAATCCGGTGCGCTCTTCACAGTTGAGGAAGGCGGTATCCGTTTCGGCATCAGCTGTGTCAGGAACGTTTCGGAAAGTGTCATGCGGCAGATGGTTACCGATCGAAAACAGCGCGGTAATTTCCGGAGCTTCCTGGATTTCACCGAGCGTACCAACGGTCTCAACAAACGCATGTTGGAAGCGCTGATCTATGCCGGCTGCTTTGACAGCATGCATTACACGAGAAGCAGCCTTTTGAGTGTATTTGAAAACGCGCTGGACGTTGCGGTCAAATCCAGGAAAACACATGATTCCGGACAGATGTCCCTGTTCGATCTGGATAATTCGGCCGATGCGCTCAAAGACGCTGAAATCCATATCCCGACGCTGCCGGAACTGTCTGCAAAGGAGCTTTTGCAAAAAGAACGAGAGGCAACCGGGCTGTATCTGTCGGGACATCCGCTTGACAGTTTTGCCGACGCGCTGAAAAAGTACCCGTATACGGTAGAACAGATTGCCGAATCGGACGGAATGAACGGTGTTCCGGATGAAACGGTCGTGACGGTCGGCGGCATGCTGAACCAATGCAAACAGCGTCCGTCCAAAGGGAATGCTTCCTTGCTGGGACTCGGTGTTCTGGAAGGTGTGACAGGGAGCGTAGAGCTGATGCTGTTTCCTAAAACGCTTCTGTCTTACAGCGGATTGTTCCACGATGAAAACATCGTTGTGATCCGCGGACGGCTGTCGATCCGTGAAGATCGTGCCAATTCTATCCTGGTCGATTCGATAGAAGATCTTTCGACAGCCGGAAAGACACTCTATATCCGCATCCCTTCTCTGGAAAGCTCGGAACAGAAGCGTCTGCGGGAACTGACGGTGCATTATCCCGGCGGAACACCGATCGTGCTGGTCGATCCGAACCGTGTCGCGAAAGGCGCGCCGCGCTCATGGAATGTTGACCCGAATGAATCGCTGCTGTGGAAACTGAAGCTCGAATATGGCGAGCAGAATGTGGTGTTGAAATGAAACAGGAAAACCCGTTCCGCAAGAATCAGGATATTACTGTATCGATTGACGGTATGACCGGCGAAGGGCAGGGCGTAGCGCATCTTGACGGCGTAGCTTTCTTTGTGCCCGATACGATCCCCGAAGAAACGGTATCGGCCCATATCATTAAGGTCGAAAAACGCTATTGCGTTGCGAAGATGACGGAACTTCTGGAACCGTCCGAACATCGCGTGCAGCCTCGCTGCGAAGCCTTTACGGCTTGCGGAGGATGCACCATGCAGCATATGACATATGCCGAACAGCTTGCACAGAAGCGCGGGTTTGTTGAGGATGCGATAAAGCATCTCGGCGGACTGCAAAACGTTGAGGTGCTGCCTGTTCTCGGCATGGATGATCCTTGGCGATACCGCAACAAGGGATCCTTTCCGTTCGGCAGCGTCGACGACAGTACGGCATTCGGCTTTTATGCGCCGCGCAGCCATCGGTTGATCCCCCTGCATGACTGCCCGATTCAGGACGCACGCATCACGGAACTTGCTCGTCAGATCGCAGCCTGGGCAAATAAGTATAATATTCCGGTCTATGACGAATCAACGGGGAAAGGCTGCCTGCGCGCCTGCATGATCCGTGTGACCTCAGACGGAAAACGCATGGCGGTGGTTGTCACAAAAGGCAAGCTGCCCCATGAGACGGAGCTGATCGATCGTCTTTCGGAGGTTGATTCGCTCTATCATAACCGGAATGACGCTGATACCAACGTCGTGCTTGGCAACTCGTTCCGGCTTCTCAAAGGGGAGCCGACTTTGTATGAAGTTCAGAACGGCTTATCCTTTGCGGTCAGTCCGCAGAGCTTTTTGCAGGTGAATCCGATGCAGACCGAGCGGCTGTACCGCACCGCGATCGATTTTCTTGATCCGAAACCGGAGGAAACGGTGGTCGATCTGTACTGCGGGATTGGAACGATCACTTTACGGATCGCAAAGTCTGTCCGGCAGGCGATCGGGATCGAAATCGTTCCGGAAGCGGTCGAGGACGCAAAAGCCAATGCCGTTCGCAACGGTATCGCAAATGCAGCGTTTTTGTGTGACAAGGCAGAGTCGGCGCTTCCCGCTCTGCTGCAAAAGGGAATCAAGCCGGATGCCATCGTTCTCGATCCGCCGCGCAAAGGCTGCGAGCCTGCGGTACTGGAAGCGATCGCCGCAAGCAATGCAAGACGGATCGTCTATGTCTCCTGCAATCCTGCGACACTTGCAAGGGATCTGAAACTGCTCGCAGAACAGGGATTTTCTGTCGAAAAGGTGCAGCCTGTTGATATGTTCCCGCAGACAGCGCATGTGGAGACGGTATGCTGCTTGTACCGCCAAAAGAAGGACTTTATTTCAGTGCCGCATGAATCGAATAATGCCGACTATCTGAAGAACAGATGAAGACAATGGAAAAATCTGGTTGTTCCTAAAGCGACAATTCATTGAGACCGTAGTCTTGATGACGAGAACCGACGCTGGGAATGGCTGTTATGCACTGTAAGAAAGGGATTCCGAAGTATGCTGCAAAACCGCCAGCGTGGAGCGATTATTAAAGAATCTACCAGCGGTAGAGTAAGCATAAATCAACTTACAGTTCGTGTGAATTTACATGAATTCCGGCTATGCTTGAGCCATGAAAGGAGGTGCCCGATATGGATCAGATCAAAATCGGAAAATTCATAGCATCCTGCAGAAAGGAACAGGGCATGACTCGGGCAGTCCTTGCCGAGAAGCTCGGAATCAGCGACCGGGCAGTATCAAAATGGGAGACCGGAAAGTCTCTGCCGGATTCCGGGATCATGCTGGAGCTATGTGCTCTTCTGAAGATAAACGTCAACGAACTCCTGTCGGGCGAAAGAATTATGGCAGAAGCATATGACAAACGGGCAGAAGAAAACCTGCTGGCGATGAGGCGAGAGGTCGAAGAAAAGAACCGG
>CADAQS010000051.1 GCA_902790115.1 uncultured Eubacteriales bacterium
AAGCTCCATCCAGAAATCCGTCCGGAATGCAAAGAGCATCGTTTCCAAGTATGCGTCACGTACGGATTATGAAAAGGTAAAAGGGTATTTCAAAGAAATCACCGACCTGGTGTATTATAACCATGCGGCAGCGGACGTCATGAGCGTCAGTGCGTACGGTTCCATCAATCCGTGGCAGCTGATCTGGGTCTTTGATGGAAATCCCGATACGAACGTCGTCTGCGAGGGCTACTCCAAAGCGTTTGCGTACCTTTGCAATTTGTCCTCGTTCAAATCCTCGCTGATCCGCGCCTATACCGTAACGGGAACGGCGGTCTATCCGTGGCAGAGCGGTTCGTTCAGCACCGGCAACCATATGTGGAACATCATCCGCATGGACGACGGCTACAACTATCTGGTGGATATCACGAACTGCGACGCAGGTGCGCCCGGATATTCTGATTCCATCGGTTATCCGGACGAACTCTTCCTGGTCGGTACGAACGACGTCAGTCGCGGACCGATCATTCACAGCACATACTTCGATCTGGAATACATCTATGACGACAGCACCAACAGTACATACACCTATGACGAGCTGGATCTGAGCCAGAAGAGCAAGTATACGCCGAACTCGAGCAAGAACACCTACAGCCCGGTCATGATCAACGGCGCGTCGCTGACGCTCGAAGGCCAGATCACGATCAACTTCTTCCTGCAGGTGCCGCAGGGCGTGAATGCCAAGTATGTCAAGCTCTCCTACGGCAAGTCGGGCGTTGCGGATAAGACCGTTCAGCTGAATACTTCCGCAAGCTACTATGACAGCAAGACCAACGAATACAAGCTGTCGTATCCGAATATTCCGGCGAAGGAAATGACCATTCCGGTCACGGTTCGCGTCTACGACGCCAATAACCGGCAGCTTCCGCTGGAGCATTACAAGACCGGCGCGATCGAAAACAACGCCTATCAGTACTGCGTTGCGGACTGGGCAAGGAACATCCTCGGCGACAGCTCCAAGGCAGCCAAGACCCAGACGCTTGCCAAGGCGCTTCTGAACTACGGTCACTATGCGCAGAAGTACTTCAGCTTCAACGAGAAGAACCTCGCCAATACGAGAGGATATCTCTCGAGCGAGATGGGCAGCGTTTCTGCCAAGACCGCGAACAATGCGGTCGTTCCGAGCAATGCCGCTAATGCGATCGGCTACACCGGCGCTTCGCTGATCCTTGAAGGCGCAACGAGCATCCGTCTGTACTTCAAGCAGAAGGTCAGCGCGAAGAATGCCGCAGGCAAAGCCTACACGCTTAAGCAGAGCGGTTCGGAGTGGTATGTGGAGATCCCGAACATCGCGTCGAAGGACCTCGATGAAAAGTACGTTGTGATCGTCACCAAGAACGGCACGAACTATCGCTTCGAGTACAGTGCGCTGAGCTATGCGAACGGCCGTCTGACCAACGCCAAGGCCGGAGAAGACATCAAGAACCTCTGCAAAGCACTGTATCTGTACAACGACGCAGCCAATGTATACTTTTCGAACAATAAAAGCTATACATATGTGTTAAATACAAGTACAAAGAAATTTCACCTGTCAAGCTGTAAAGATGTCAGTAAAATTGAAGATGCAAATAAAAGCTATTATTCTGGAACCCGCGATGAGGTAATTGCAATGGGTTATAGCCCTTGTGGCCATTGTCATCCATGAAAGATTGTTCTTAGAACAAGATAAGTGAAAAGTAAAAGATTATTATTTCTTACTTGAAAATACAGGTTATTTCGTAAGGTTTATTGTACATCAAGAACCTCTGCAAAGCACTGTATCTGTACAACGGCGCAGCCAACAAGTACTTCAAGTAAGCCAAAGAACAAAAGCCCGGTTTATACCGGGCTTTTCTATACCCATGCGGAAAGGGCGTCCGGCAGATTTTTACCGAAAACCAAAATCATATCTTCCCAAACCGGATTTTTATGGTATACTGACATATATGGATTGCTCATTTCAAAGATTGACAGGCGAAAACATCACGCAGCTGGAGCCGTTCTTTGCACGCTATGCGTTCGGCATCTGCGACAACACAATCGGCGCGGTTTACCAATGGCGCGACATCTACGTGTCGTACTATGCGGTTGAGGACAAATGCCTCTGCATTCGCGCCAACTACGGCGTATACGGCGACTGCTACACGGTTCCGATCGGTTGCGGCAGCTTTGACCGCGCGTATGACCGGATTGAGTGCGATGCGCGAAGCCTCGGCTTGCCGCTGCGGTTCTGCGTCGTGCCGGAAAAGGTTCTGGGGCAGCTTTCGGATCGTTACGGCGAGCGTATGCACGCGGAAAGCATTCGCGACTGGGCAGATTATCTATACGACGCCGACGCGTTCCGGACCTATTCCGGAAAGCATCTGCACACGCAGAAGAACCATGTCAACCGGTTCTACCGCGATCATCCTGACGCGGTCTGCACTGTGATTGAGAATGCTGCGACGGAGCAGCAGGCGCTTGTGTTTCTGGACGAGTATGAGCGGCAGCATCCGGACAGTTCCGAACTCGAACACAACGAGGTCAACGGCGCACGGGAACTGCTGCACAACCGGGAACGGCTCGGGCAGATTGCGGCATGCCTGATCGCGGAGGGGCGCATTGTTGCGTTGTCAATCGGCGAAGTCAAGCAGGATACGCTGTATGTGCATGTCGAAAAGGCGCGGCTGGATGTGGCCGGCGCATACCCGGCGATGGCGCAGGCGTTTGTGCGCCTGTTCCCGGATATCAAAACCGTCAACCGCGAGGACGACGGAGGGGACGAAGGACTTCGCTATTCCAAAATGCAGTATAAACCGAGAGAGCTTCTCGAGAAATATCTGGTCACCATCGAACCATTTTAACGGAGGGAAAGAAATGAAGAAACCGATTCTTTTGATCATGGCAGCAGGCATGGGCAGCCGCTTCGGCGGGCTGAAGCAGATCGAGCCGATCGACGCGCAGGGACATGTCATCATCGACTATTCGATGTTCGACGCCAAGCGGGCGGGTTTTGAAAAAATCGTCTGCATCATCAAGCCGGAAATCGAAGCCGACTTTGAAGAGCGCGTCGGTGCGCGCGTACGTAAGTTCGTCAATCTCGAATACGCGTATCAGACGCCGGACAAGCTGCCGAAAGGCTATGCAATTCCCGAAGGCCGCGTCAAGCCGTGGGGCACCGCGCATGCGATTCTGTGCGCAAAGGAACTGCTGGACGCGCCGTTTGCGGTGCTGAACGCAGACGACTTTTACGGCGCCGATGCATTTCAGAAGATTTATGACTATCTTGCGGTTGAACGGGACGAGAGCAATTATGCGATGGTTGCGTATCAGCTCGGCAATACGCTGTCGGACTACGGCTCAGTGGCGCGCGGCGTCTGTGAAGTCGGCGAGAACGGCAAGCTGAAAACGCTGACCGAGCGCCTCAAGATCGAAAAGCGCGGCGACGCAGCCGCCTTTACCGAGGACGACGGCGCAACGTGGGAGCCGCTTGCGTTCGATACGCCGGTTTCGATGAACCTGTTCGGCCTGCAGCGCTCGGTGCTTGATGAATTTGAAGCGCGCTTCCCGGCATGGCTCGACGAAAACCTGCCCAAGAACCCGCTCAAGTGTGAGTATCTGCTTCCGCGCGTGCTCGATCAAATGATGCACGAGGGCAGGATTACGATCGAAATGCTCTCCACGACAGCGCGCTGGCACGGCGTCACGAACCGCCCCGACCTGCCGATTCTGCAGGCTGCGATCCGGAAGATGCAGGACGACGGTCTCTATCCGGTCGAACTCTGGAAATAAGGCGAAAGCAGAAAGACAAGCCTGTTGTGGGCTTTTTGAAAACAAAATCGGAGAAAGCTTCGGCTTTCTCCGATTTTCTGTTTCCTATCTGCCGTACAGAAAGGTTTCTTCCTGTGTTTTGCTTCGCGCTCAGCGTTGAGACACCGTGAACAGCGAATAGAAATAACCCTTTTGTTCCATCAGCTCGTCGAAGGTGCCCTGCTCCGAAACGCTGCCGTTTTTCAGGGCGAACAGACCGGTGCAGCGGCGGAGAATGTTCTCATCGAGGTCATGCGTGACGATCACGCGGGTGTAGCCGTCGAGCTTCAGAATCGCATCCAGCACCTCAAAGGAGGTTTCGGCATCGAGCGATGCCGTCGCTTCGTCAACGAACAGCACGGGGGTCTTGCGAAGGAGCGCTCTTGCGATCGAGATACGCTGCCGCTCCCCGCCGGACAGGCCGGAGCCGTTTTCTCCGCACAGATAGTTCGCGCCCTTTTCGTCGATGAGCTTTTTCAGCCCGGACAGCCGCACGGCGCGGTCAATCTCTTCCTCCGGGAACTCAGAGAACATGGTGATATTGTCGCGAATGGTGCTGTTAAAGACGAACACGTTCTGCTGAATGATGGAAACGAGGTCATACAGGGCGGCCGGAGAAACGGTTTTGAGCTCCTTGTCGTCATAGAGTATCTCGCCCTGATAGGAACGGGAGGATGCCATCAACAGGTTCAGAATCGTCGATTTGCCGCTCCCGGAACCGCCGACCAGCGCGTAGCAGCCGCCTGCATGTAAGTCCATATTGACGTCGTTCAGCACGGGTTTTCCCTCTTCGTAGGAAAAGTCAAGATTTTTGACCGAAATCCCGTCCGTGAGCTGCGGCGGAATTGTCTCGCCCTCGTCGGGGATGTTTTGGTTCAGAGCCTGCGCCAGTTTGTCAATCAGTCCGTAGGCGGACTTCTTCCCCGCGTAATACGTCGGGAACGCCTGGATGGGCCCCAGCACGTAGTTCAGCAGCTGAACAAATACAATGGCGGTACCTGCCGTGATGCCCTTGCCGGAGAGCGCCAGCGCGGCGGCGACGAAGAACACGCCGAACTGCAGAATTGCGCCTGCAATGCCGGAGGAGTTGCTTACCAGCACGTTCACCTTCGTGCGCTTCTTCGAGGCCTCCGCTACACCCTCGTTGCTGTGATCGTGCAAAGCGGCAATGCTTTTCTCCGCCTTAAAGCTCTTGATCACAGAGAAGCCCATAAGCGCGTCCTTCAGCATGCCGGTATAGCTCTCTTTTTGATCGGAGACGTTCTTTTCCGCCCTTGCCGCCTTGTTCCCCAAAACCACGGAGACAAGGATCGGTAGCAGGGAGAAGCCGATGGCGATCAGCGTCAGCAGCGGGCTGCACCAGAGCATGAGGCCCAGCGCGCCGACAAACGCGATGCCGACTTGTATCGTGCTCTGCAGTTTCCCAATGAAGTCCGTTTCGATCGTGTTCACGTCGTTGGAAAGAGCGGAGATATAGAGGGAACTGTTCTCGCCGGAGAAGGCCTGAATGCCTTTTTCCATCAGCCGGTCAAAGACATATTCCCGGTACTGCTTCATGGCCTTTGCACGGAACTCGGAGAGGAAAGCCCAATCGAGCGCCCCTTCCAGCAGAAACAGCGCAAACGCGCCTCCCGTGACGATTAGCAGCGTGCCGAAGCCGTAGGGGCATTCTCCGGAGATCAGATCGGCGACCTCCTTGATGAGCCAAGAGATCACCAGCTCCGCCGCAGCGCCGAACAGGGCAGCGAGCACTGTCATCGCCAGATTGAATTTGTTATTCCGAAACAGTTCTTTGAGAAAAGGGCGCCGCAGCGCCCGGATATCCTGTTGCTTCATGGATGCCTCCTGTTTGATTTCTGAAATCATTATACGCTAAAACGCCGGGAAGCACAACAGATCGTCTATGTTATTTGATGACATCTTTTATACTGTCCGTTGATTTTTCGAAACTGCCGTTTGGATTCCGAAATCCGCAAAAGCGATCGATCAAGTTCCGACAAAACCAACGGCGATTGTTTCGTGAAGGGAACGAAAACGGAGCAGCCTTGTTGGCTGCTCCGCATGGATTCAATCCGATATGCCGGCTCTCGGGAGGGAGCTCTCTGCAGGAACGGCGATGATTATGCCTTTGCTTTTTTGCGGAAAATCACGCTGCGGAACAGCAGCACAAGCATCAGTGCAAGCAGAAGAACGAGGGCGCCGAGCGTGACGAACGTCATCTGCATCGACTGCGCGACAACGCCGAGCAGCAGAAGCATCGGTGCGCCGAGCAGGATCGACCAAAGATTTTGATAGATCACGTTGTTGGCTGCCGGCGTTTTGAACAGCGGATCGATTTCGCGCAGCAGGATGAGACCGGTGCTGACGGTGCCGGTCAGCATGCCGTACATGACGAGAAACTCTTCATCCGAGTAGCCGGGGAAGAAGCGGCGAGAAACAAAGCGCACGTAGAAATAGCTGACGACACCGCCCGCGACGCAGACCAGCAGCAGAGGAACCCAGAATTCCCGGTACCGGAACGCCGACAGATCGATCGATGCGATCGATGCAACGACCATCAGATCGAACATCAGACCGGAAATGCGCGTAAGCAGGAAGTCGTTTGTATAGGAGCGGTGAACGAAACCAACCTTTTTGCCGACCTTAAAGAATGCTTTGACGATCGTTGCGGCAAGCATACCGAACAGGAAATTGAATCCCCAGATCAGCGGTTTGACTGTGTTGACGAGCAGTCCCACGCCGCTGAGATCGCAGAGCTTGGACGCGCCGTACATGATCGCATAGGCAAAGCCGTAGGAGACGAAGACGAGCGCAAACTGCACCGTCAGCTTATCGAGCGATTCCGAGAGCGGGATTTCGCCGCGCGTCGTGATGACGGCTGCGGTCAGATCTTCCTTCTCTTCGGCGTTCTCATCGCGGAGCTTGCCGCGCTTTGCCGCAATATTCAGATAGATCACACCACCGATGCTCGCAGCAAGGAACCCGCATGCAGCGACCGAAAGACCGAAGCTCGATCCGTGCTCGAATCCGTTCTGATTCATGTAGGTCGTGCCCCAGTTGAACGCCTGTCCCGGTCCCTGACCGTAGCCCATCGGAAGCAGGATGCCCGACTGCGCCCAGCTGCCGATCAGATAGAACAGGGTGACTGTGATGCAAAGTCCCGCGATGCCCTGCACCAGATAGGTCGAAACCGTCAAAAGCGACGAGTTGAACACATCGCGGCGGGATTCCTTCCCGGAACGCTTATCGGCGTTTTGGAAGGTCATCGCAACGATGCCGAGTCCGAGCCCGTGATAGGTCAGCGACTCGATCGAGACCGTGTGGAACGGCGTCGTTTTGGCGATTGCCTTGTATACGCCGATGAAGATCAGCATCAGAAAACCGCCGATGACCGAGCTCGGAATCAACGATTTTTTCAGGAATGGAATCGAACGCCGCAATCCGTTTGCGATCAGCATCGCGCCGAACAGCGCGGAGAGCGTGATCAGAAAGTTCCAGACTTCAAAATCCCAGAATTGAATGGATGTTGTCATGTTTCCCTCATTTTCCATATAGAATTCATTTTATTATAGTGCCGTTGCAAAACCGCGTCAAGTAGCATAAAATGTGAATAAAAATTGATAATTTTGAATTTTTTTAAATAATATACGATATCCGTATTGACGGATCAAACACTTCTTGATATTATATACAAAAGAAATGGATAAAAATTGATGTAACAGTACAAGAACATTTTCGAATAAGGAAAGACCCATGGATGAATTAACACAATTGATCAAGAAGGAAATCAAACGACAGTATCGAAGCGTTCGCCAATTCTCCATGGCGATCGGCGTGCCGCAGTCCACAATCGTGACCGCACTGCAGAAAGGGATCGGCGGGACGTCGTTTTCGACAATTATGAACATCTGCAAAGTGCTTGATATCAAGCCTGTACTCGGGGAGAAAGGCTTGTTTCTCGATCGGGAGAGCCGGACGCTCCTGTCCCGCTATATTCAGCTGGATGAACGCGGCAAGCAGACGGTCCGCGCATTGACCGAGATTGAAGCACTGCGTGCTTCGGGTGATCCGCTCTATCTGGAAATCGGCCATCGGCTGGACGCAATGTGGCGCAAAGAAGAGGAAGGAAACGCGTAACCCCAAAAACAAAAAAGCCCTGCTGCCGCAGGGCTTTTTGTGCGCTTATTCCGGATCCGGAACGGGTTCCGGTTCAGGGGGATCGAATGACGGCGCCGCAAGCGCATCAAGCGCAGCCATTCGCTCCGCCAAGACCTTGGTCGTAAGATACGCCGAAATACAGTCGATCGCCATGTGGTTCTTGCCGCCGCGCATGATCGCAAAATCGGCGACGCGGATATAGTTCTGAATATACTTTTCAAACATCGGCTTGACCGTATCCATGTACTGCTCGGTGATGCTGTCGATCGTGCGCCCGCGGGACTTCATGTCGCGCCGGATGCGGCGGAGCAGGCAGACGTCGATATCGACGTGCATGTAGACCTTCAGCGACATGCGCTCCAAAAGCCGCGGATCGTGGAACATATGAATGCCCTCGAGGATCAGCACGTCGGGCGGATCGATCAGCTCGTCCGAATCGGCGCGAAGGTGCCTCGCATAATCATACCCTTTCCGGGTGATCGGCTTTCCGGCTTCGAGGTCGTCGATGTCGCGCAGCATCTCGTCATAGTCGAAGATGCTCGGTTCATCATAGTTCAGATGCACGCGCTCTTCAAACGGCAGATGCGCAAAGTTGTGATAGTAGCAGTCCTGCCCGATGATGACGCAACTGCACGAAAGACTGTCCCGGATGCGCTTGGCCAGCGTGCTTTTGCCGCTGCCGGATGCGCCGCAGATGCCGACGATGATCATTCCGATTTCCTCCGATCGATTATTGCACGAAAAAAGGCGTACCGCTCGGTACACCTTTATTGTACGGCATTTCGACCGTTTGCGCAAGAGGATTATTCGACCGGAACCGACGAAAGCGTCTGCAGAAGAAGCGAGTCTGCGCTGAACGAGATCTCTTCCACGGATCGGAACAGTGCTTCGTCCGTCGAAGCGTTGCCGGAATCTTCAGCCTGGGAAAGACGCGGTTTGCCGACCGATGTGATGCGGATCGTCCTGCCGTCCGATTCCGCATCCTCCAGATATCCGTCAAAGGAAACGGCGGGAAGCGAGACCAGAGCATCGTCCCGGACCGTAAAGCCGTAGACGCACAGGAAAGACGTGCCGGCTACGTCCCAAGCGGAGGCGATCACGCAAAGGTGCCCGTCGGCAGAGAATATCCGTTCGGGAATCGGATCGGAAAGACCGGGAACGGGGGAAAGATCCGTCACCCAGGACGAGTCCGCGCGTTCAGCGATCAACCGGATGCCGTCGAGCCGGTAGGTGACGCCGTCCGCTTCGAGCACCCATGCCGTCGCGCCAAAAGCCTCCGGACGGGCGTTTTTCGAGTCGAGAGCGGCTTTTGCGGGTTCCGGCGCAGCGGCTGCCAGCATCGGCATTTCGGTATCTTCCGACACGGCGTCAAAGGCGGATTCCTCCGAAGAAACAGCATCGTTGGAATAGGTCAGCTTCGCTTCCGCTGCCTGCGGTGCAGCACCGGTGGTGGAAGAGGACACGCCTTTTCTGCCGATGCCCGAGAGCGAGACGACCAGAGCGAGCGTTGCGACTGCGACAGCTGCGGAAGAGTAGCCGATCACGCGCGGCCATCGGAACGGCCTAAGCACCTGTGTTTTTGCTTCCTCCTGCCGGACCTTCTGCTGCACGGAAACCAAGATCGATTCGGGCGCGCGGACGGAATCATTCACTTTGCGGTATTCATCTTGAAACATCGTCAAACGCTCCTTTCAGATCTTCTTTCAGCATGGCTCTTGCCCGGAACAGCCAGGACTTAACCGTGGACTCCGTCGTGCGCATCGCGTCTGCAATCTCTCTGACCGAGTAGTCTTCATAATAAAACAGGTGGATCGCGGTGCGGTATTTCTGCGGCAGCTTCAGCACCGCGTCGTATACCGTCGAGTCCGGCATCGCTTCGTCCATTCCCGGCTCACCGGCGGCTTCGAGAGCGACCGTGTGCCGCCGGAACGCCGACCCGAGCAGCGTCTTCGAACAGTTGACCGTGACCTTGATCAGCCACGCCTTCTGATGTTCAGCCGAAGCGAACGCAGGCGCGCTTTTCAGACATCGTAAGAACACCTCCTGCGTGACGTCCTCCGCATCCGACGGATTGCGGGTCCGCACCAGCGCAAGACGGTAAATCATGTCGCCGTACGCCGAAAACAGCGCTTCCGCATCGGAGCGGACAGCCGGCTGCATCGGTACTTCATGCGTTTCCATACCGGTTCCTTTCACTCATAATACCGAACACCTGCCGGTTCGGTTGCAGAGATTTTCATAATCGTTACAGAAGATTCTCCGGATTCAGACAGTCGAGTTCGGACAGGATGAACCGTCCGTCCCTGCGGATGCACACATCGTCGAACCAGATTTCACCGCCGCCGTACGCGGGGGTCTGAATCAGCACAAGATCCCAGTGCTGTGCGGAGCGGTTGCCGTTGTCGCAGTCGTCGTAGCATGCGCCGGGCGTAAAGTGGATCGAACCGGCGATCTTTTCATCGAACAGCGTATCAAGCATCGGGAAGGTCACATACGGATTGACGCCGATTGCGAACTCGCCGACGTAGCGTGCGCCCTCGTCGATATCGAGCTGCTTGTTGATTCGCTCGGTGCTGTTTGCGGTCGCTTCGATGATCTTTCCGTCCCGGAACACGAAACGGATGTCCGAATAGACGAATCCGTTTTCGAGCGACGGCGTGTTGTAATGGATCACGCCGTTGACCGAATCGCGCACCGGCGCGGTGTAGACTTCCCCGTCGGGAATGTTCAGCCGGCCGGCGCATTTGATTGCAGGCAGTCCTTTAATCGAGAAAGACAGGTCGGTATCGTCGGGACCCAGCAGACGCACCCGGTCGGTACGTTCCATCAGGTTTTTCAGCGCATCCATCGCGCGATCCATCTTGGAGTAGTCGAGACAGCAGACGTTGAAGTAGAAGTCCTCGAACGCCTCGGTGCTC
>CADAQS010000052.1 GCA_902790115.1 uncultured Eubacteriales bacterium
GATGTCCCGGAAGACCAGTCCCGTGAGTTCGGTTTCGAGTGCATCTTCACTCTTTCCGGTCAACCCTGCCATATACGGAAGATCGACCTTCGCCTTTTCGGAGAGAGAAACGGTCAGCGCTTCTGCTGCGGTGTCCACATGCGTGATCTCGGTGTACTGGCGAACGGTGCGCTTATAGAACATATCCGCTTTTCGTTCCAGTTTCCCGTTCTCGTCGAGCACCTCCAGCGAGCAGAGCAGCGGGTATGACGAATCATCCGAGAACGCCATGCTGTTGCCGCGGCTGTTCAGAAGTCCGTACTTTGCGGTGTAGGCGTCGTAAAGCGTATTCAGCTCATGCTGCGCATCCGCGATCGCCGCATCTGAATAGTCGTTCAGCTGCAGGTTGATCAGCTTGTGTACGCAATCGCGCAGGGCAATCATGCCGCGGATCCGGTTCTGCGCGGTCAGCGACACCTCGATCTTGGTCATGATCGAGTTCTCACGGAAATAAATCTCGCCATCTACAATCGTAAAGGAAAAGTTCCGTACATCGGGATCGGCGGGAAGCGTTGCTTTCGCCGTTCCTTCCAGATCTTCCTCTTGTTCGATTGCGACGATTTCGCCGTGAATATTGGCGATCGCATCCCGGAGCTGTTCGTTTAGATCGGCGCCTTCGATCGGTTTCACGGTCTGTCCCATGCCGAAGCGCGTGCTTTTCTCGGTCAGTTCTCCGAGGATCATGTCCGGGTTCTTCAGGAAATACTCGTTGATCGAATAGCCGAGTTCGGACTTGCCGATGTGCAGCCATTCCTCGTCGATCTCGATCGGATGATCGCGTTTTTGCAAGAAAATGATGTCTGCAACGACGTCCGTACCGGCATTCGCACGAAACGCATTGTTCGGAAGCCGGATCGCGCCTAAAAGCTCCGCGCGCTGTGCAAGATACTTGCGTACAGCCGGATTCGCTTTATCCATGGTGCCGCTGGAGGTAATGAACGCGACAACGCCGCCGGGACGAACCTTGTCCAACGCTTTCGCAAAGAAATAGTCGTGGATCAGGAAATGGTTTTTATCGTAACGCTTGTCGGCAAGAGAATAGTCCCCGAACGGTACATTGCCGATTGCGACGTCAAAGAAGCTGTCCGGATAGACAGATTCCTCAAAACCCTCGATACGGATGTTCGCGTTCTGGTAGAGTTGTCGCGCAATACGACCGGTCAGATCGTCCAGTTCCACGCCGTAAAGCTTACTACTTTTCATGCTCTCCGGCAGCATTCCGAAGAAATTGCCGATTCCGCATGACGGCTCCAGAATATTGCCCGTTTGAAAGCCCATATTGGCGATCGCCTCATACATGGCACGGATGACGACCGGGGAGGTATAGTGCGCGTTCAGCGTGGACGCGCGCGCCGATTCGTATTCCCGATCCGTCAACAGTTCTTTAAGCTCTGCGTACTCGTTTTGCCACTGCTCTTTGGAATCATTGAAGACTTCCGGCAGACCGCCCCAACCGACGTATTGCGACAAGATGGCTTGTTCCTCCGGTGTCGCAAGACGGTTCTCGGATTCGATCGCCTTGAGCGTTCGGATTGCGGCGACGTTTCTCTGAAACTTCGTCTTCGCGCCGCCTTCGCCCAAATGATCGTCGGTTATCCGGAAATCGGTTCGCTTGTTCACGGTCGGCGCGGCGAGGATCGGTTCCGGCTCTTGGAACTCGCGTTCCCATGACGGGCGCAGGTCGATCACAATGCTGTGCAGCTTGACCGGTTCTTCCTGTGGAGCGGCTGCTTCGGGTTGTTCCACCGTGGCAGGCGGAAACTCCGTCGTTTGGGGCTTCTCTTGCACCGGTTCTCGGCGCTGCTGTTCCGGAGGAACGAACATTGCATTCCGCTGATCTTCTTTCAACAGCCATTCAAAGTTTGCTTTGCTCTCGGTACGGAAGATCGGATACCGGATCGTCGGATCGATCAGTTCGACGTGCATGGATGTCACGTTCGTGATCCGAAACTCTGTACTGTCCAGATAGACGGTATCGTCCACGGCATACGGACGATAGAGGACGGAAGAAGATTCTTCCAAATCGTCCGGCAGCAGTTCATCCTCCCAAATAACGTCTTCCACAGGGAAAGTGATGGCTTCGCGCTTTCCACCGAACAGAGAGAACTCGCCCTTGCGATATGCAGTCAGATTCTCTACGGCATGGTGTCGATCCTCATACCCGCGATCGGTAGAAAGCGTATTTGCTTCCAACGAAACGAGTGTTTCAAGGATCGCTTGTACACGGGTTGGATCCGTCAACTGATTCTGAACTGTCTCGACGCTTTCCCAGTAATCCGAAATCGCATTTTGACGGAATGGGCGCTCATATTCCTGCGGGGCATCCGTAAAGGCATTGACAATGGATCGTGCAATCTGCTTCTGCTCATATGCAGACATCCGTAACCGATCCGCATCTGAAAGAAACCGGTTCTGTTCGATCAGCATTTCTATCCGTTTTCGTACCTTTGTCCAGTTCCATTCAATCTTGGCATACGGCGCGGATATGCTGCCGTGGCTGAACACCATGCCGCCGCTGTCATATGAGAGATTATCGTTTCCGCCATGCGAACCGGAAGTCCCATGCATCTCTTTGAGAAAGGATTCGCGTTCCTTGCTGTTCGGGTGCGCGAGAAAGAACGAATAGACGGAAAGGCGCTGCTCGCTGCCGCCGTCCGATTCATAGCCGCGCAGAACGCGGTCGATCTCGTCCATGGAAATAAACCGCGACAACTGCGGGTTATATTCCTCTGCCACGGTGAAATGCAACGGCTCGCGCCGCAAGTCCTCTAACTGCCGGAGCAGACGCATGGGGCGGTAGAAGCGGAACCGCAATAAACCGGGATTCTCCGCGTGTGCTTCGGCAAAGGTACGCCATTCGTCGATCAACGCTTGCAGCGATTCCGGGTGCTCCATCTTTGTCATGAGCTGATCGCGCTGATCATCAAATGCACCGGTCAGCGCTTCGAAAGTCGGTAAGAAACCTTGTGCTTTGCCTTCTTCGCTGAGGTCGCGCGCGGCGTACAATAAACGTTCGGCAAGCGTCGCTCGTTCATACACAATGACGCGCAGGAGTTCCTCCTGCGACATATACCGTCCGAGATCCAACAGTTCTCGGATGCGTTTCGCTGCTTCTTCCCATGTAAGCGTCATGGTCATGCCGCCTTGCACGGTATCTCCGGCAGAGATGCGAAAACCCTTTGCATCGTACCAAACGGCGTATTGCCGGTCATTCAGATAGAACCCTGCGCCATTGGTCCCGTAATGCTCGCGCAGGAACGCGGCATTTTCCTCCGGTGAGTGATCCTTCTCAAAGTACGCACAGATGATCAGCCGGCTGTTCCGGTCGTTTGCACCGAGCGTCAATGCTTCGTCGATCACCTGCTGCGAGTAGCGCAAAGAAAGCCCGCCCGCACTTGACGTTTGCGGTTCAACCTCCTGCAAATCAAAAAGGGACATCTGCGGCGTCGCTGGTTTCGTCCGCTTGACATCCCTCTTGAATTGCTGTTCTTGTTCGGGGGTATCAAATAAAGAAGCGGGGAATGCTTCTTCCACCGCTTCTTCATCTGTGTCTTGGATCAGTTGTAAATCAGCTCCGCCGTCACGATCTCCTCGGCGCGGCTTTTGATACTGTTCATCCGCTGCACCCATGCCATCTGATCGGCTGCTTTGAGTTGTTCGGTCACGCCTTCGCTCTGCGCCATCTTCTTGGTCAGCGCTTCGATCTGTTCTTTGCACAGATTGTCGATCTCCAGAAGGTGTTGGGTCAGCTTTCCCGACAGCACGAGCGCTGTCAGCGTTCCGTCCTTCTTTCCCTCCAGATAACGCTTCCGCATCCGTCCGTACTTGCCGATCGGGTTCTCCGGCTGACTGTCCATGACGAGGTTCGGAATCTGTACGTTGCCGACTTGCGTGTAGGTCAGTTCCATTGCTTTTGCTCCTTTCGCTATTGTTCTCACCTGCATTATCGCCGATTTCATTTTCTTTTGCGAGGATGTCGCGCGATTCTTTTTCAATTTGTCGGACACTTCGTTCAATCTGACGCAGGATCATTTCGGAGATGTCGCTTGTCGCTTCCCCGAGACGGGAAACCGTTTCGATCGTGTTGAACTTTGTAATCGGTTCAAAGTCATCGTCGGTCAGATATGTGTCTGCTGCATAGCCAAGCCGCTTTAAAACCGTGTAGGCAACCGAAGCACCGAGCAGCAGTTGGAATGTCACATCCGAGCCGTCCTCCTGAGCAAGTTCGCTGTCACCGAGTTCACGCATGAAGGCGTCGAGATAATCCTTGTGGTGATCCATGACCGCGTTCAACGCGGTTCCGAACACCGTGGAGGTCAGATCAGGCATACCGCCGAGATCGCCGAAACTGTTTTCCAGTTCCTCCGTGATTCTTGCGTGCATCTCCGGCGTCGGCTGCCACAGCGTCAGCGGCACATTCTGCCGGGAGTTCGTGTCAGAAACATCGAACACATACCGCAGATGCGGCTTTTCATCTGAAGTATCGATCAGCGCGATACCCCTTGCGCCTTTGTTAACCCAGCGGTGCAGGCGCTCGTTCCACATTCCGATTTCCGCGCAGGCGGTCGCTTCCGGTTTCTGTGCATGGATCAGCACCTGATCCCGAAAGGGGTATTTATAAAGCCATGCAGCGGAATCCAGAAACGCTTTCCAATGATCGGGCGAGGAGGTGACGGACAGGGTTGCGTCATGCGCCAGACGTGAGATTCGTTCCAGTTTCATTCCCATACATGGCTGTCCTCCTATCTTTCAAAATCGTCCTTTGTTTGTTCTTTGTCGCGGGTCATATACGCCTGCAGGGTCATCTGCCCTCCGGGGGAGAAGTTCAGATCGTTTTCTCCGAGCATATAAGACCCGTCCTCGTTCAGCGGTGCGGGCTGATCGGTCAGGATCGTTCCCATGTGATTGACCGTAATATGCTTTGCAATTTCACAGGCATATCCGTTCTCACCGTCGTCGCGCACTTCGTACCGGAAAATACCCTCCGGAACGGTTGCGGGATCAATCCGGCAGCAATGAAACAGCGCGGGATGGTCGAACAATTCCACACAGTCAAAGTCTTCCGTCCGTGCATCCAAGAGACGGGATGCGGAGATGAAATGTCCGTCTTCGTCGTACATCTCAGGATTCGCACCGGGAACATCCCAACCAAACATACTGCCGCAAACCATAGCGGCACATTGCGCTTTGGTCAGCTCATGCTGCGCGTTTTGAAAAGCGGCTGTTTCCTCGTTTCTCTTTCGATCGCCGGGGGCATTCCAATCGGATGGGAAATAGCCCGTCATGCCGCGGCGAATCATGACAAGATCACCGTTGGAGGGAATGATCGCCATTGCAGAGGAAGGGATTGGGAACTGCCGACCGGTCTTTTGCTCGTACTGTTCCACGAGCGTATCGCAGCGATTGAGATAGAGATGCAAAGCCCCGCGCTCCGACGTCTCCGGAATCCGTCCATAAAGCTGTGTCGGATTGCTCTGATTGTACAGATAGATCGCAAAGTGCCGCGGTGATGTGGGATATTCCAAAAGAACGACGCCTTTGTCGCCGACAGGGAACCGTTCTTTGACGTTGTAGGTTTCCATGTCCATTGCTATCTCTCCAACTCACTGTCACCGCGATAAGTGAAATCCTCGGTCACATACGGGAGCACCAACAGACCGCTGTTGGTTCGGATAAAGACCTCCGGCTGTGCGAAGATGTCCCGATATTTTTCGATCATATCGTCGGAAAGCGAATCGAAGTCCTCTTCGCCGCAGCCGACGATCAGAAACGGTCCGGCGATCACGTCGTAGACCTCGCCGTTTTCATCTCGCAGCGCGCGACAAAGCTCCATACCGTTGAGTTTGCCTTCCTCATTGCAGATAATTGCCACGGGGTCTTCAAACGGGTAGACGGCTTGAATCCAACCGTCGACCTCGTGCTGCAGGGATTCCAGGCCCGGATCAATCTCCTTTACAAAAGGTGCTTTGTACTGTTCAACGCGCAGTACTTTCATGTTCGTGATCCTCCTTTCCGGGCGGAACAAGCGGCTTGTCCGCAGGCTCGACCGTATTGCCCAGGTATTCCATCTGTTCTGCAAACTCGCAGATATGGTACAGATTGTTTCCGATGATTGCGTGGTAATCGTCGATATACCGGCAAACACGTTCCGATGAAGATCCGTCCTTATGCCGAATCCGGACTTTGCCGCCGTCCGGAAGGCGGAACAATTCACGATAGTGGGGATCTATGAATCGGACGCCTTTCTGTGCTTCCCGAAGATGCTGATCTAGCCAGTCCTTCCGGTAAGCGTAGATGTAGAAGTTGTACTCACCCTTATTCGGATTCAAGCGGCACAAATAGGAGTTCTGCTTCGTATCTACACGGATGCCGAAGCTGTGTCCGTCCGCCATTTGACAGGACAGATGGCGGAAGCAGTATTTCATGAGCGCGGAGCGATTCTTGAGAATGCCCTCATATTCCGGGTTGAACCGCAGGGCGTTAATGACCTCGTCAAACTCGTCTTTGAACTCCTGCGTTTTCAGTTCCCGGTCATGGTCGTTCCATGTCGTAAAAAAACCGTTGCCGTCGGTGTCCATATCTCCGTGCAGATACCCGATAAAGCCGCATTGCGTTTCGATATGCGACGGTTGGGAATAGGTATAGAGTTGTTCGTTCGGGAGAATGTCCCATATTTCAAGATCCATTCACATCCCTCCTTAATTTAGGTTGTTCGTGTGCTTTCAGCCATTCCAGAAGACTGTCCCTTAACACAAATTGCTGATGCCCCGCCAATACGACAGGGAAAGAATCGTCATTGAGTAAGAGCGACAAGCTGGAATGCGATAGATTCATCACTTGCACAAGATCGCCGATCGACAGAATCGGCGGAAGCTGGTTCATACAGGGTGTGTTCATATTGGTCTCCTATCTTTCTGGGTTATCGGCACTCTTCATACGCAGATCTTGCAGGGGCAGATCGCTGTGCGGTTGGCTTTTGCGGAGGACGCAGACGCCGGATATCGAATCCGTACACTTTAGCTACTTCGTCCCCGATCCGGCGCGTCACTCTCGTGATGTCCGCACGGGTCGCTGTGCCGTTGTAGATCTTTTCTTTGAGATTCTCCCGCTGTGTATCTGAAATGCCATCCTTATACGCTCTGTAGAGGTAGTGGTTAGTACCATCATGGTGGATCGCGTCTGCGCGCATATCGCCGTTGCCATCCACAAACCATTCGGTCAGATCGGTATCTGAATACAGACAGTCCCGGATATTGCCGGAAGCAATTTCCTTGTACCCGCAAAACCGTCCGTTCCACAGCCCCAGGTCAGCGATCACAAGGATTGGCTCATTGAGATGCACGTTGAGATTCATGCGCTCGTCATCCAGATAGTCGGCGTTGATCTGATACATGAGTTCATATCGTTCGTCTTCTGAAAGATCGGGATGATCTTCTTCCAGGTCAGCCCGCCAATCTTCGTAGTTCAGATTGATATTGCTCCAAATAACGTGACGGTCAGGGCGGTTATCGCTCATATGCATCACTCCTTTCAAAATGAAGCAACCCGCCGCAGAATAGCAGCGGGTTGCCGATTCTCATTTCAGCGGTCATTTTTCTTCTTTCTGACCTGCAGAAAGATGAACCCGCCGATGATGATCACAACGAGAACGATCGCGATGATAACTTTCGGAGTCATAATTTAGACCTCCTCTCTCAGATTCCGGCGCTTCTTTGCGACAACAATCGCTGCCGCAACCAGGCCGCCGAGCAGAAGCAGAACGCCACCGCACAATGCGGGGAACTCCCACCAGTCACTGTCCATACCGAGCTTCACGAACTTGTGGTTGTCGATCTGGATTACAAACGGGTTCGAGAGGGTATGTTCCTTGGTCAGTTCGACCTTCTGGGCGCTGATCGGAAAATAACCGTCCGGCGTGATGCTTTCTTCGATCCATACCGTTCCGAGCGGGAGACCGTAGATCGTGATCTCACCGGTGCCGTCCGTAATCATATCGGTCGTCGTACCCTTGGGATCGAAGAAATAGCTGCCGTCAGCTTCCTTGCGGAACTTCAGAATCTCGAAGTCGTCTTTGCCCATGACCTTGATACAGAAGCCCGCGCCTGCCAGCGGATTGCCGGAATTTGCATCCACCTTCTTAATCTTCAGCCCGGTGGGACAGTTCTCGACGGTTACAACCTTCGGGGCGGAAACACTGTCTTTGTCGGTGATCGTGAAGGTGATTACTTCCTGACCGATGTAGCCCTCCGGGAACACCTCTTCAAGCGTGTAGGTGCCGACAGGCAGATACCGGAACTCGACAAAGCCGTTCTCATCCGTGAAGAACGTGTCATCGCCGTCCTTTGCCCAAACGCGGAACGCGCCTTCCTTCGGCTTTTCCAATACGGGCTCTGCTTCGCTTTCCTCTGCAATCGGACCACCCTTGCGCGAGCCGCCTTCATCGTCGAACTCGCCGAACTCATCACCGAGGCCGTCGTCACTCGCTGCGGCTTCTTCGATCGTTTCCGGCTGATAGGGGATCGTGCGAACCGTCTGCCCGGTCGAATCAATGAGTCGGAACTCGACGCCCGCGAACGGCTTGCCGGTATAGAGGTTCAGCTTATTGAGCTGTACACAGGTGGGCTCGTCCGTGATGTCGGTCGTACCGGTGATCTTGCCATAGTAATCAACAGTGAAAGTGAAGGTCTCCGGGTTCAGCGTGAAACCGTCTGCCGCAACCGTTTCCTGGAACGTGTAGGTATCGGCGGGGAGCTCGTAGAGGATGATTTCACCGTTGAGGTCGGTGGTGTCCTCGAAGATCACCTTGCCGGCGGAGTTCGTGATCTTAATGACCGCCTCATACACGGGCTTGCCGGTGGTCAGATCGGTCTTCTTCAGGACTACATGGGTCTGCTCATTAGTGCGCTCAAATACGATTGTTGCCTTATTGTCAGTCGTGATCTCGGCTTCGATAATCTCGTCCGAAAGGATGAAGCCGGGCGGGGGTACGATTTCCTGAACATAATACTTGCCGACGGGCAGGTCAATCGAACAGGCGTAACCGTCTTTATCGGTGGTCATGGTATCGTACAGGAGTCCGTCCTTGTCGCGGATCTCATACTGTGCGCCTTCCAGCATACGTCCGGGGTTGGAATCGTCCTCTTTCCAGATGGCGATGTTCCCCTTGAAGCGTTCGTTCTCGATCGGGTTGTTGAAGTATTGCTTGTTCGCACTTGAAACCGTTACGGGGAAGGATTCCTCGATCAGATGGATCGTTTCGTCCGGAACCTTCAGCTCCTTCAGGTAGTATTTCCCGAACGGCAGCGTGGTGACGGATGTTGCAACACCGTTTTCATCGGTGGTCAGAATGTCCACGAGCGTGTTCTTCGGAATGACTTTGATGGTCTCTGCGGTATATACACCAAAGACCGCACCGGCAAGCGGACCGACCTTAAAGGTCATGGTCTCGGTGTCGAAGAACTCACAGGTCTTCTTGATCTTGATCGAACCGGGGATTCGCTTGTTGGCTGCGGAGACCTCTGCGTACACAATCGGAGTGTTCTGATCCTTGTACGCAAGCGTCACCGTATAGATCGACGCATCCAGATCGTAGCCGGTGACGAATCCTTCACCTCAAAGACGCAGCCGGGAAGTCCCTTGACCTCGTACTTTGGGGAGTGAAGCTGACCGTATTCCGTATTGGATGCGGTTGTGCCGGTCAGCACATATGCGGTCTTCAGAACACGGATTGCGCCCTTTGCTGTTTCGTTCTCCAGTTCAAGCGTGGTTGTTTCACTTACTACGACAATGACGGAATGCACGAGACCGTCCACGACATACGGTCTGATCGTGGACAGTTCCTTGACGTAGTACGTTCCCGCATCCAGATCGCTGACGGTCACCGTACCGTCGTTTCCGGTGGTGACTTCGGTAACCTTCTGCGAACAGTTGGCGTCCTTATAGATGCCGAACTTAACGCCTGCAAGGGGCGTACTGTCGTCACCGACCTTCTTGATCTTCAACGCGCCGAGTGCCGGGGTGTTGACACCGAAGCTTGCGGTTGCAACAACCTGTGCCGTCGTGGCGCAGAGAAAGATCTTCTGCAGAGAATCGTTGGAGGGGACGTATGCGGTAATGTTGTCCAGAGATCGCGTGTCCTTACCGGTTGCGGTGATCGTGAACGTCTTTCCCGCTGCACTTGCGGGAGCGGTGATTGTGAGCTGTTCGCTCTTCGTGCCGGTATATCCCGTGACGGTAACGCCGGAGGGGAGAGCCGACGTATCCAGCGTATAACCGCTGTTGATGTTCGTCAGTTTGACGGTCGTTTTACCGGTAAAGTTGGAACCGGACTTGGTGAGCGTCAGCGCAGACGGCGTGAACTCGATGCTGTGGCTGAGCGTCTTATGGTCTCGTGCCATCTGCAAAAGCTCGTCCGCCCACGTCAGAACGTGCTCATAGCTGGTCTTAGCACGGATCGCGTTCGGATGTGTCTTGCGGTTTGTAAAGCTGTACGAGCCGGGCTCGCCGTTTTCGCTGAGCCAGAAACGGATAGCATTTGCGGTCGCCTGCCGAGCCTCGTCCTCGCTAAAACCGTCCGGAGTATTACAGGGATAGCCATACATGAGGATTGTCTGCAAACC
The DNA here is from genome assembly GCA_902790115.1 of uncultured Eubacteriales bacterium. Lineage (GTDB taxonomy): Bacteria > Bacillota > Clostridia > Christensenellales > CAG-138 > UBA3792. The sequence goes on from CADAQS010000052.1 coordinate 10,659, forward strand.
TTGCAGTGTACTGGTAGAAAACACCGAGGAAGGCGGAGTCGCGGTGTACGTCGCACCGTGCGGATTGCCGTCCGTATGCTCGATGCAGTAACAGACCTGATCGGTGCTTTCGATCCAATGCTTCGGTGTGTTCAAGTCTTTCCACTTACCGTTGGAATAGTATTCCAGGTAGTCGAAAGCGGAGTTTGTCTGGGATTCGATGGTGACAGTGTCACCGGAATCCGCAGATGCTGTCTGCGTCGGAATGAACGAGAACAGCGTGATGAGGCACAGCGAGAGTGCCAGGAGTTTCAAGAGAGTTCGCTTCATATTTCTTCCTTTCTTTGGTTATAAAATAACTTCCGACTTGGAGCCGGAAGCTTGTTTCTCATATTGGCATTCGCAGAATCTGCAATTGCCGGTTCTTTTGTTAAAGCCCGGACAAGCAAAGCACGATTCATCTTTGATCTCTCGCGGTCGCTTGTCGAAATTCGGGATTTGCTGCATGAGGTGTTCGTAGAATTGGTGTTCTCCTGTTGTGAAATACATGTGGTACTGATCGCTTCCCTACGGAAACGAATCTCCTTCCGGATCGGAGGCAAGGAGGATATTCACCTGCTCCGCGGTGATACGGAGGAACTCCTTCCATACCTCCGGAATTGCTGCAAATGCCCGAATTGTTTTCGGCATTCGGACGTGCCATTGTCGATACAGAAATCGAATGATCGTGAAACAGACGTCGTACTCGCCGACATCTTCACAGGAGATAAACAATCGCCGTAGATCCGGTGAAAACGAGCAATCCATCTCCGCAGCCAGTTTCTGCGCTTCTCCTGCGAGACGTGTAACGTTCGGTTGTGTACCGAACAGATACCCATTCGTGCTGAGAAACCGATTCGCTTGGTTGAAGTTCATACGATCATCCGATCCCATCGGTTTTACTGGAGTATGCTTCATATCCGTTATCGCTCCTGCTCCAGTGTTTTTTCCTCTCTTGATTGCCATTGCTGACGATACCGTTCCATCCATTCATAGATCTTCTGTTCCATCTGCTTGCCGGTCGTGCCGGCAGGAAAAAACTTCTCAATCGTATTGAATCGGAACGTGATGGTTTCGTACATGGGCTTTTCAACAGTCAAAACGTCGTCGATCCGCTTATCCGTGATCGAGCCGTCCTGTGCCATCTTTTTGAGTTTCTGTGCTTGCGACAGTGAAGGCGCAGTTTCTTCTCGCTCCATGATTTCTTGGACGATCGCTTGATCGGCGGGATCAAGATAGGAAATCTCTACTGCGGGATTAAACGCGATTCTCTTGTCTTCTACAGCATCTTGCAGTGCGGGAATCAAACTGTTAAGGCGAATATAACGTTGGATTTGTCGGGGGCTATCATCTGTATTCTCAGCAACTGCATTGTCTGCTCGGAACTTCGTGCCAACTTGGCACGAAGTTAAATCCGTCCTTGCACCTTGACGCTTTATTGCTTCCATCTTCAATTCATATGCTTTAGCCTTTTCCATATCTGACAGCCCATCCCTCTGCCGGAGATTGCTGTCCACCATAAGGATTACGGCGGTATCGTCGTCAACCTCACGGATAAAGCTCGGAATCTGTGTGATACCGGCGCGGCGACACGCTTCTACACGGTTGTGACCGGAGATGATTTCATACGTTCCGTCCTCTTTCGGACGGACAACGATCGGAGAGATGACGCCGTTTTCCTGAATGCTTTCGACCATCTTTTCCATCTCATCCTCTTTGTAAGGGTGAAACGGTTGATTCGGAAAGGGGAGAAGCGTGTCGATGTCCAACTCCAACGGCTTGCCGTCCGGCTCAGGTTCTTCCACACCATACATTTGCTCGTATGTCAGCGGTTTGAACCGATCTTTGCTGAATTCAGTGTCGTTCATTCGCAAGCACCTCTTCTACAAGGCTTGCGTACATTTTCGCCAGATGGTTCCACGACATGTATCTGAGCAAGCTCATTCCGTGCGCCGATGCTTCGGATGCCTTGACGGACGTCGGCAGTTCCGTTTGGTAAACTTTGCTGCCGTATCTGATGCGAAGATTCTTTGCGGTCGTGCGCTTTTCGCGGGAGACATTGTTCCGCCGAACGATTATGATTCCTTCCAAGTACAAAGCAGGGTTCATACTTCTTTGTACATCGGTCATGGTTGCCACGATCTGTTCGACACCTTCTGCGCCGAAGAACTCCGGGTCAACCGGGATCATAACGCTGTCGGTTGCGACAAGTGCGTTCTGGGTCATAACCCCCAGACTTGGGGAACAGTCAATTAGAATATAGTCAAAGTACTGACGCACGGTATTGACATATCTGCGCAGATAAACTTGTCTATTTGGATCTTCCTTCAGGGAGAGTGCAAACGCATCGATCTGGATATTGCAGGGCATGACACAAACCGGGTCAAACCTTGCTTTCAAGATTCCCTTGTCAGGGGCGGTGGGGATGCCCATCTGGATATTAATCAGCGCGTCTCTGATGGTATACTGGCTGCGTCCTTTTGCTTTGCATCCCAGCCCACGGCTCAGATTGCCCTGTCCATCGAGATCAATCAAAAGCACCCGCTTGTTATGCTTTGCGAGACCTGCGCCGACATTGATGGCGGTAGTCGTCTTTGCAACGCCGCCTTTCTGATTCACGATTGCGATTACTTTTGTCATTCCTTTTTCCTCGTTTTACTGTTGATAAAAGTGTCGTCTCGAACCGTCGTTCTCACGCATGTTCTCCCGAACCCCCGCATCCCGCCGGGCCGCGCAATGCTGTGAAGCGTTCAACGCGGAAGTATCATTCTGTTGTTATTCGAGACGGCTATTCGATTGTCAAGGTGTCAGGACTTCACAAACAGCCCTTCACTTAACAATCCAACGAAGCATCCAAAAACCGACAGTTCACAAATGTACGGACGAAACGCAAGGGATATGGACTATATGGAATCTATGGACAAAGAACGACTGAACCAAAAATGAGAAAAGCAGATTTCATGGGGTTTTTGGACAGAAAAGAATTGCGCTTTATTTCAAAAGTTAGTCAAAAGTTAGTCAAAACCTCAAAATGAGTGAAAATGAGCACAAATGGGAAAGAAAAATCGGAGCACAATTTTGACTAAAAAAAGTTAGTCAAGATTTTTGACTAACTTTTCAGAAATGAAAAAAGCTCTAAAATAGGGCTTTTTCTGGCGTCCCCGGCGCGATTCGAACGCGCGGCCTTTCGCTTAGGAGGCGAATGCTCTATCCTGCTGAGCTACGGAGACATATGCAATTTTATCGGACAGGCCTCCCGCTTAGGAGGCGGACCCTCTATCCTGCTGAGGTACGGAGACTTATGCACTTTTCAATTACTCGCCATCCCAACTACTATCGACTCTTAGGAGGCGAATGCTCTATCCTGCTGAGCTACGGAGACCTATGCAATTTACAAGGTATCGCCTTTCCAACGTCTGCCGCGCGATAGAAAGCGAACACTCAATCCCCTGCGCTGCGGAGAGGTACTGTGTGTATGATACCACTGCCGGGCAGGAGATGTCAAGGCAAAGCATGCGTTTCCACGTTGTCGGTGACAATATGATCAAACCCGAATATTTTCATCCGGAGACGCGAAGATTCGCGTTGACGAACCGGACAAAGTACGATATGATAGGAATGATCAAACAACAGGAGGTAATCTTATGAACAAAAAGTGGATCTGCACCGTTTGCGGTTATGTTTATGAAGGCCCGACGCCCCCGGAGAAGTGCCCGCAGTGCAAAGCGCCGGCGTCCAAATTTCAGGAGCAGGCCGGTGAAATGACCTGGGCGGCCGAGCATATCGTCGGCGTTGCGCAGGGTGTTCCGGAAGATATTCTGGCGGATCTCCGCAGCAATTTCAACGGAGAGTGCTCCGAGGTCGGCATGTATCTGGCCATGGCCCGCGTCGCGTTCCGCGAGGGCTATCCGGAGATCGGTTTGTATTGGGAAAAGGCCGCGTATGAGGAGGCCGAGCACGCCGCCAAGTTCGCGGAGCTCCTCGGCGAAGTCGTGACCGACTCCACCAAGAAGAACCTCGAAATGCGCGTCGAAGCCGAAAACGGCGCAACCGCGGGCAAGACCGACCTTGCAAAGCGCGCAAAGGCATTGGGTCTTGATGCCATCCACGACACCGTCCACGAGATGGCCCGCGACGAAGCAAGACACGGCAAGGCGTTTGCGGGACTTTTGAAGAGGTATTTCGGATGAGTATTTTCAAAAAGGAGCCGCCGAAAGCATGCCCCAAGTGCGGGAAAGCAGACGGATGGCGTTTTGTGACGGATGACACCCCGCAGAGCAATGCCGCGGACGCCGGCATGGGAAATCCTTTTTATCTGGACTCCCAGCGCGATCCCATGTTCAACAGCATGGGCGGTTATGCCCCGAAAACAAGTTATCGTTACTGCTGTGACAACTGCGGATACGAAAAAACATATCGGGTCTGACCCGGCAAGGTGCCAAAAAGGTCTCCTCGAGAGATCCGTAAAATACGCAAAACGCCCAAAAACAGGGACTTTTTAGAGGAAGCAGAGAATCCTGTTTCCTCTTTTTTCCGCCCGTTTCCCCGCGCCGATGATCGGGCGGCAGTTGACAGGCGCGGCAAAAGGATCTATCATAAAGGCGGGAAACGGACAGAGAGCATCCCGCATCCCTTGCCCTTTCGGCAGGCGGTTTTTTGATCATGCGCGCAGGCGGTATTGTTATGAGCCTTTTTTGGAAAGAGCCGCCGAAAGCATGCCCCAAGTGCGGGAAAGCGGACGGCTGACATCTGCCGACAGTCGATCCGTCCGGTGACTATCAAAACGATGCGGCGGCCGGCAATCCCTTTTCGTCGGCGCCGATCCGCAACACGTTCGGTCAGAACCTGACAAGATCAGCGAGTGGAAAAAGGGCAGGTTCGTCCGATACCCTTGCGGCAGCTGCGGATTTGAAAAGACATACGGAAAGTCCGAAGCGGCAGATGATCCGAAGGGAGGCAACACCATGGCAATCAATTTCAACAAAGAATCCGTCTTTAACCTGAAACCGATCCCGACGGAAAACGTCCGGGACGAGGTCAGAGGGCTCCTGATCGCGGGCGAAGAGTGCCGGTTCGCGTTTCAGACCGTCCGCGACCAGCTCGTGTTTACCGATAAGCGCATCATCTCGATCGACGTGCAGGGGATCACCGGAAAGCGGAAATCCTTTGCCTCGATGCCCTATTCGAAGATCCAGTATTTCTCGATCCAGACGCCGGGATTTTTAGAGCTGATCCCGGATTCCGAGCTGTTCATCATGTTCAGCAACGGCGCGACCGCGAAATTCGAATTCAAGGGCAGCACCGATATCGGCGCGATCGGGCGGCTGATCTCCGAATACGTGCTCTGACGCGCGAACAACCGAAGGAGGCGATCGCATGGAAAAACGAAAGCTGATCGGCATTTTGCTGATCGTTCTCAGCATTGCGCTGCTGATCTGGGTCGGCTCTGAGATCATGAACACGATCACGCTGTCCGGTCTGCGCTACCCCGCGACTGCGACCTACACCCCGCCGTTTCCGCTGCACGGTCCGCTGGTCGTGCTCGGCGGCGTATGCGCGATCGCGTTGCTGATCGTCGGGCTGCATCTGCTCTCGCCTCGAAAACGGTGAGGGGAAACAAAACAGAAAAAACAGGGAACAGTCGATGCTGTTCCCTGTGCTTTTTGGACTGAAGAATTGTTAATCATCGAATTTTGCGTTGCATTCCCAACAATACTTTACTCCTTTCGGCTGTTTTTTCCCGCACAGAGGACATACTATGAATCCCTCTTCCTCGCTTTTTATCGGCTTGACTTTCGACATGCTGCTTTCAGAAATATTCGAATCCGAGAATTTCGCACCGCATTCCCAACAATAAAGACTTGCCCCTGCCCTTTTAGGCTGCTTTTTTCCGCATACCGGACAGACAAAGAATTTATCTTCCTCGCTTTTTTTCTTCTTTACACTCGTTATGAGATTGTCTGACGTTCCACCTTTCTCCTCATCTTCTGTCTCTTTTTCGCTTAATCCATTTTTCTTAATAAATCGTTTAATCTCCTTTACGGATTCCGCTGCTTCTCCAATCGCATATAAAGTCAAACATTCAAAATAAGAAACGACCGGACCGCCGATTATAAGCAAAAAGAACGGAATCGGTTCAAAATCTTCAAAATCCGGACATCCAAATACAACCGCAAGAATAACGAACGCAATTACATTCAGGACAAACAAAGTCTGGGCAAACGTTTTTAATTTATGTGCCGCATCGTTGAACATTTTAATTTCCCCCTTCTGATTCTTCGTAAAATTGGTTTTTCGTTTTTACCATTGCCTGTCCTGATAAGGTGTATTTGAAACACCCTTGTCATTCAATTCGGAAACCATCTTGTCGAGCATTGGCTTCCATAGATTTATAAACCACTCCTTCTTGCCAAACCATCTTACAATCGATGGGCTGATGTTATAATAGGTATGGATGAACACTCTTCCGTACCAAGTCTTGGCAAGCGTGTAATCACGAAAGCGACGAAGCGTCCAAACCTGCTGACAGTCATAAGACCCGTAAACCGCAGTGGCGATGTAACAGCCCCCAGAGTTTTTCTTTGGCAATTCAGTGTACGCATATAGTATTCTTTTCGCTTCCTCGTTATATGGGTCAATCTCCAAAACTCTCTGCGCATATTTTTTAGCATGTTCCGGATCCAGCTTGCTTTGTTGCAAAAGACGCTCTACATCATCCTGTAAATTTATGGTGGATTGGGGAACTCGTTGATCTTCTGCCGTAATAATATGCTTTGTTCCACAATGATCGCAAATGCGATACCCATCTTCTTCATGAAACTCGTGCGACCCACATGCCTGACATTCAAATACTTTCATCTTTCTCCCCTTGAGTGGACTAATTCTTATCTATGATTACAGCATTTCCGTTTGCGGTAACGCAAATCACATATGGTTCATAATAATGAATTCCACCAACACCTATCGTTTCTGGTTCAAAAGTCATATAGTCGAAGTCAACCCCGATAACCGCGTTACATCCTAAATCATATGCAGCTTCCTTTAATTCTTTCAGGGCTTGGATCCGTATCTTTACCAACGCATCTGTAAGTACTTGACCGGCATCTTTAAACAAATCATCACGATTGATTTGGATCGCATCGTCACCGGAAATATACCCTGAATACTTCTTTATGGTATAACCATCAAAATTAAAGCCAGAGGTAATAAGCATGGAAGCAATTGCCTTTGGCTTTTCAAGCTCACGCTGCTTAAGTTTCATTGCTACCAATTCATCCTTTGATTTTTCCTCTTCGAGCTGTTTTAGATGGTTTTGATACAATCGAACGACTTCCGGAATATCCGATTTTGCAAATGCATCATTATATTTAGTAGGTTTAATAAATCCATACTGCAGTAAGAAATCTTTAAACTCTTCATTATTAAATCCATGTTCATCTGCAACTTTTTGTATATAAACTAACGAGCCATTTTCAATCCCGTTCTCATAGACACGCTTCTTTTCAAAACCTTCTGCGGCTATAGCTACATACTCATCCGCAAGCGTATTTGATACAATTCCGCCCATACTAAAACGTTCTGTTCTTAAAAACCGTTCAAACTCTTCCAAATCAAATCCATATTTGGCAGCAATATCTTTTGTTTTCATATTTCCTCCAATTACGACTATGATTTTATAGTTATTTATGACTACATTATTTTAGCATACTAAAAATGCATCGGTCAAGATAAAATACGATTCAGAGGTGTTTTATATGAGCGAACAGATTACCATCACAAAGAAGAAACAGAAAAAAGGAGACGACGGCTATAAAATCGTCTCTGTCCGGATGCGGGATGAATTGATTACCCGATTGGATGCGTTATCCTCGGAGTCCAGCCGCTCCCGAAACGAATTGATCAATCTGCTTCTGGAAGCTGCGGTCGATATTGTCAAAATCACAGATTGAAGCCTTTCCGGCAAACAAAAATCGCCGGCATCCTTACGGATGCCGGCGTTTGCGTTTTGGTTCGGATCATTCGTTTGCGGCGCGGTTCAGGCTCTTCTGCTTCGAGGAGATCACCAGGAACAGGAAGCCGAGCGCGAAGAAGATCGCCAGCGATGCGACCGCGATGTTGATCGTGCCGCCCGCCAGCTTGACCCATGCGATGACCGCCGAGCCGAGGAACGATGCGCCCTTGGCAAAGATGTCGTAGATCCCGAAGTATTCGCCGGAGTTCTCCGCCGGGATGATCTTCGAGTAGTAGGAGCGCGACAGCGACTGGATCGAGCCCTGGAAGCAGCCGACGCCGAACGCGAGGATACCGAAGTGCAGCAGCGTCTTCAGCGTCAGCGCGTAGAGGCAGACCGCGAAATAACCGGTGATGCAAACGAGGATCAGCGGCACGGTCTTGAACTTCTTGGACAGCTTTGCGAACACGAGCGAGCCGATCCACGCGACGACCTGCGTTGCGAGCAGGAACACGACCTGACCGACGGTCGGCAGACCGAGGTCGGTGCCGATGTTGATGCAGTTGTCGATGATCGTGCCGACACCGTCGATGTAGAGGAAGAAGGCAATCAGGAAGAACAAAACCTTCTTGTCGTGCACGGCGATCGATTTGAGCGTGCCGAAGATCTTTTTGAACACGCTTGCGACCGAGGTGTGCTTCGTTTCGACGTAGTTCTTCTGCTGATAGTTCTTGATCAGCGGGAGCGTCACGAGCAGCCACCAGCCTGCCGTCACGCCGAAGCCGATGATCCGTCCGACGATCGGCGGGAAGAGCATCAGATTCTCGGACAGGCCGCCGCTGAGGATGTACGCCACCATCGCAACGATGAACGGAATGCACGAGCCGATGTAGCCCCACGCATAGCCGTAGGAGGAAACCTCGTCCATGCGCTCCTCGGTCGTGACGTCGTTGAGCATCGAGTCATAGAACGTCAGGGACGCCTGATACATGATCTTCGTCAGCACATAGACGGCGAGGAACAGCATCCAGCTCCATGCGAAGCTGTTCAGGATGCACCCGATCACGCCCGCGGCGACCGTCGTCGTGAAGAAGATCTTTTTCGTCTCCTTGCGGTCGGCCAGCGCGCCGAGCACCGGTCCGAGGATCGCAACGATGATCGTGACGACCGAGATCGCGATCGAATAGTATGCCGTCGCCTGGTCACCCGTGATCTGTCCCGGGTTCGTGCCGATGGCAAGCTGCTTGAACCAGATCGGGATCAGCGAGCACGCCAGCATCGTATACGCGGAATTGCCGACGTCATACAGCACCCACGAAAACTCCTGCGGATTCAGGTCCCGAAAGACTTTCGTCCCGTTCAGCCATTTGAAAAACCTGTTCATACCTTTCTCCCCCGAAATTTTTACATTACTATAGTGCCACATTTTCGATCGATTCGCAAGGCTTTTTTGAGAATTCTTTCGGAATCCGCCCGCATCGAAACGGTCCTTTCGCCTTTTGTCTGCGTTTCGGACGATTTTGCCGCGCTTGACTTTTGTCCGTCCGCACGGTATACTTTTTCCAGCTTCCGCGCTTCTGTATCAAGCGCAGGAAGTTCTTTTTTGGGGAGGCTTTATGAAACAGAAACCCGTCTTTTATGCCGAAGCGGCATATCTGCTCGGTCTGATCGCC
>CADAQS010000053.1 GCA_902790115.1 uncultured Eubacteriales bacterium
AAAAGGAGCGCAAAAACTCCTTCAGATCGACAGCGCGCAAATCTCAGGCGGGGAGTATCCAATCGTTTATCTTGCGGTCGGCTCCGTAAAGGACGGTGTATTCCACCCCGTTTATACCAACTGTGCGCCGAAGTTTCCGGTAAAAGCTGCTTTCCCGCCGGATCTAACTCCCGTTATTCAGCTGACCGATGCTATGGGACAGACAGCATTTCTGACTGCAGACGAAAGATAAAGGCACTTTCAACAACACAAAGCAGCCGACCCGCTGATGCGGATCGGCTGTTCTTTTTTCATTTTGAATTATTTGTTTGCTTCCGCTTCCTTGATTGCGGCCTGTGCAGCAGCCAGGCGGGCGATCGGAACACGGTACGGCGAGCAGGACACGTAGGTCAAGCCGATGTTGTGGCAGAACTCAACGGACGACGGATCGCCGCCGTGTTCGCCGCAGATGCCGAGCGTGATGTCCGGACGGGTCTGACGGCCGAGCTTGCAAGCCATCTCCATGAGCTTACCGACGCCGGTCTGATCCAGACGGGCGAACGGATCGAACTCATAGATCTTGTTGTCGTAGTACGAATTCAGGAACTTGCCTGCATCGTCACGGCTGAAGCCGAACGTCATCTGGGTCAGGTCATTCGTACCGAAGCAGAAGAACTCCGCGTTCTTAGCAATCTCGTCTGCAGTCAGTGCAGCACGCGGGATCTCAATCATCGTGCCGACTTCATAGCGGAGATCGCTGCCGGCAGCCTTAATTTCTTCATTCGCCGTCGCAACAACGATGTTGCGGACGAAATCGAATTCCTTGGCTTCGCCTACGAGCGGGATCATGATTTCAGGGACGAGGTTCCAATCCGGATGCGCCTTCTTCACGTTGATCGCAGCACGGATGACCGCGCGGGTCTGCATCTTGGCGATTTCCGGATAGGTAACCGTCAGGCGGCAGCCACGATGTCCCATCATCGGGTTAAACTCATGCAGGCCGGAGATGATCGCTTTGATCTGTTCAACGGTCTTGCCCTGCGTCTTAGCAAGCTGCTCGATGTCAGCTTCTTCGGTCGGAACGAACTCATGGAGCGGCGGATCGAGGAAGCGGATCACGACCGGATCGCCTTCCATGGCTTCGTAGAGCTTCTCGAAGTCGCCCTGCTGCATCGGAAGGAGCTTGTTCAACGCAACTTCACGCTCTTCCACGGTATCAGAGCAGATCATCTCGCGGATCGCCGCAATGCGGTCGCCGTCGAAGAACATATGCTCGGTACGGCAGAGACCGATACCCTGTGCGCCGAGTTCGCGTGCTTTCTTCGCATCGCGCGGCGTGTCGGCATTCGTGCGAACCTGCAGTCTTCTGTACTTATCAGCCCACGCCATGATACGGCCGAACTCTCCTGCGATCTCCGCATCAACAGTCGGGATGATGCCGTCATAGATGCAGCCGGTGGAACCGTCGATCGACAGCCAGTCACCCTCATGGTACTCTTTGCCGTTCAGCGTGAAGCGCTTGTTCTCCTCGTCCATGACCATTGCGGAGCAGCCGGAAACGCAGCAGGAACCCATGCCGCGCGCAACAACTGCCGCGTGAGAAGTCATGCCGCCGCGACCGGTCAGAATGCCCTGCGCAGCCTTCATGCCTTCGATATCCTCCGGCGAGGTCTCAAGACGGACCAGAACGACCTTTTCGCCGCGAGCTGCCCAAGCCTTGGCGTCCTCAGCGGTAAACACAATCTTGCCGCAAGCAGCGCCCGGGGATGCGCCGAGAGCGCGCGCCACGGGGGTAGCTTCCTTCAGCGCCTTGCTGTCAAACTGCGGATGCAGCAGCGTGTCGAGGTTGCGAGGATCGATCATCGCAATCGCTTCCTGCTCGGTTCTCATGCCTTCATCTACGAGGTCGCAGGCGATCTTCAGAGCGGCCTTTGCGGTACGCTTGCCGTTACGGGTCTGCAGCATATAGAGTTTCTCGTGCTCAACCGTGAACTCCATGTCCTGCATGTCACGATAGTGGCTCTCGAGCTTATTGCAAACGTCGACAAACTGAGCAAATGCGTTCGGGAACTTCTGTTCCATCTCGGTAATGTGCATCGGCGTGCGAACGCCGGCAACGACGTCTTCGCCCTGCGCATTGGTCAGGAATTCACCGAACAGGCCCTTTTCGCCGGTAGCCGGATCGCGCGTGAACGCAACGCCGGTGCCGCAATCGTCACCCATGTTGCCGAATGCCATCATCTGAACGTTAACGGCAGTACCCCAGGAATACGGGATGTCGTTATCGCGGCGATAAACGTTTGCACGGGGATTGTCCCACGAACGGAAAACGGCCTTGATTGCTTCAAACAGCTGTACTTTCGGATCGGTCGGGAAGTCCGTACCGATTTTCTCTTTGTACTCAGCCTTGAACTGGTTGGCCAGTTCCTTGAGGTCGTCCGCATCCAGCTCGACGTCCTGCGTGACGCCTTTCTTGGCCTTCATGCGATCGATCAGAACTTCAAAATACTTCTTGCCGACTTCCATAACGACATCCGAGAACATCTGGATGAAGCGGCGATAGCAGTCCCACGCCCAGCGGGGATTGTTGGATTTCTTGGCAATAACTTCGACGACCTGTTCATTGAGGCCCAGGTTGAGGATCGTGTCCATCATGCCCGGCATCGAGGCGCGGGCACCCGAACGAACGGAAACAAGCAGCGGGTTTTCGGTATCGCCGAACTTCTTTCCGGTGATGCCCTCCAGCTTCTCGATATAGGTCATGATCTCCGCCTGAATTTCGGGGTTGATCTGACGACCGTCCTCATAATACTGCGTGCAGGCTTCGGTCGTGATCGTGAAGCCCTGCGGAACCGGCAGACCGAGGTTGGTCATCTCTGCAAGGTTCGCGCCCTTGCCGCCCAGCAAGTTACGCATATTTGCGTTGCCTTCGCTGAACAAGTAAACATACTTTTTTGCCATACGTTACCTCCTATATTTTTTGCAACAATTAATTTTAACAGACTTCCCTATAATACGCAACCCTAAATTTCGATTTATCGATAAAAAATCAACATATATTCTCGTCCGATCTTGTCTCAAATCAGCTGTGCCAGAATCATGGTGCTTCGATCATTCTCTCCAAAAATATCATTCAGAAGCGGCAGGAGCAGATTCAACATTTCACTTCTGATTTTATCGGGCAATTTGATCCTGATCAGTTCTTCGTCCGGCAACAGAAGAATCCTTCGCATCGCTTCCAGCGTGATTCGATTGACCGGTTTTCCGCCGTGCGGGCACGCAGCGCAAACTGTCCCCCCCGCCTGCGTTGAAAAGAACAGGATCGGATCGTTTCGGACATCCCGATGACAGACTCCACAATGTGTCAAAGCAGGACGATATCCGATCCGGTCGAGAAAATGCATCAAAAACCCACAGAGCAGATCCTTCGGTTCCCCTTCCGTGTATGCAAGAAAGGATAGCGTATGGTATAGAAGTGAAAACAATGCTTCGTTCGGTGTGTCCGGTTCAGCAGCGGAAAGGCAGAACCGAGCCGCGCAGGATGCGATCATAAAGCGATCCGGATCCTCCCGCAGCGAATAAAAACTTTCCCGCACGTCGCAGGAGTTGACCGTTCCGCGGTCGCCGGAAAAGAAAACCGTATACTCACCGTAAACGAACGGCTGCGCGCACGCCAAAAGAGGCGCGGTCGGTTTCCGACAATTTCGCGCCTTGCAGTCGACTCTGCCCCGCTCCACCGTAAACAGCGTCAGCATCCGATCGTTGTCACGGTAATCCGAATAGCCGATCACGATTCCGTTCAAGCATTCGGTGGCCATTCCCTCTTTTTCTCCAGATAGGCAAGATAATCGGATATCTTGCCGGATTTGACAAACTTATTCCACGCCTGATTCAACTCTTCCTTCTTCATACCATCAGTATGTCGGAAAGAAAAGCATTTTATGCATCCTTGTACCCGAGTTCGTTCAGCATCTGCTGCCGGTTGCGCCAGTCTTCCTTTACTTTGATCCAAAGCTGCAGATTGACCCGGACGCCGAGCAGCCATTCGATGTCCTTCCGCGCTTCTGTGCCGATCCGCTTGAGCATTTTGCCGCCGCGGCCGATGATAATGCCCTTATGACTTTCCCGTTCGCAGTAAAGTGTCGCCCAAACGTCCATCAAACCGCCTTCCGGACGCATTTCCATCTTATCGATGCCAACGCCGATTCCATGCGGAATCTCCTCGCGAAGAAGCTGCAAGGTCTTTTCCCGGATCATCTCCGCACAGATCACGCGCTCCGGCTGATCGGTGACCATATCCTCCGGAAAATACTGCGGTCCCTCGGTCAAATATCCTTTAAGAACGGAAAGCAGCTCGTCCACACGCTCACCGGTTTTGGCAGAGATCGAAAGAATCTGTGCAAACAAGCCGCTTTGCTCCAGCGTTTCACGTATCGTCTGCATCGCAAGTGCGCTTGCCGCGTCGGATTTGTTGATGACCGCGAGAATCGGAGAACGAACCGTTTTCAACCGTTCCATGATCTCCCGATCCCGCTCACGCACGCCCTGCGTGGCATCGATCAAAAGCAAAACCGCTTCCGTATCATTGGAAGCATTCTCCGCTACTTTCTGCATATACTCGCCGAGCTTGTTCTTCGGACGCGTCATACCGGGCGTATCGAGAAAGATCATCTGATAATCCTTCCCGGTCAATACGCCGGTAATGCGGTTGCGCGTTGTTTGAGCGCGATCGGTCACGATCGCAATTTTTTGGCCGACGAGCGTGTTCAGAAGCGTCGATTTCCCGACATTCGGGCAGCCGATGATGCTGAAAAAGCCGCTTTTATATCCCGCTGCAATCATGGCATATCCTTCGGCCCGAACGAACAGGGCAGCATCTGATCCAGTGTTTTTACGATCACTTCGGTACAGTCACGGTTGGACGTGATGATCAGAAAGTCCTTGCCGCAAAATTCCGCCATCACCTGCCGGCAAACGCCGCAGGGAAATGCCGGTGTTTCCCCCGATCCGATCACCGCAATGGCAGCAAAGTCCCGTTTGCCGTCAAAGATCGCCTTGAAAAAAGCCGTTCGTTCCGCACAGATCGTCGGGGTGAATGACGCATTCTCGATGTTGCAGCCCTGATAGATCTCTCCATCTTCAGTCAGCAGTGCCGCGCCGACCGCATAGTGCGAATACGGGCTGTAGGAATGACTTCGCGCTTCCGCAGCAAGTGCGAGCAGAGCCTTTTGCTGTTCCGTTCCGATCATCTTTTTAATCCCAATCCTTCCAGTATTTCGGTTTGTTTGGCGCGCATGACACACTCCTCTTCCTCCGTCATGTGATCGTAGCCGAGCAAATGCAGAACGCCGTGAACGGTCAGAAAAGCAAGCTCGCGCGCCAAAGAATGTCCATACTCTTCTGCCTGCTCTGCCGCGCGCTCATAGCAGATCATGATATCGCCGAGATAGCCGTCTCCGCCGAGCGGGTCCTCGCCCTCCCACGCCGGGAAGGTCAGAACATCTGTCACACGGTCCACATGCCGGAAATCACGATTCAGTGTCTGAATATGATCCGGCGTATCGATCTGCACCGACAGGTCGCCGCTTTTGTGTTCAAACGCTAATGCCGCTTCCGCCGCTTCCACAATGCCATTTTGCTCCTCCGGCGTTAACTCGACCAGTTCATTCAGCAGTTCTACCACGTTTTGATTCCTCTCTTTGCTTTTCTGCACGCTCATAGGCCTGAATGATGCGCTGCACCAGTTCATGCCGCACGACGTCCTTATGTGTCAGCCGGATGATCGAAATTCCTTCCACACCATCCAGGACATGAATCGCATGGACGAGTCCGCTTGTCCGTTCCTTCGGGAGATCGATCTGCGTCATATCGCCGGTCACAACGATCCGGCTGCCTTCGCCGAAACGCGTCAGGAACATTTTCATTTGTTCGATCGAACAGTTCTGTGCTTCGTCAAGAATGATGTATGCGTTGTTCAGCGTCCGTCCGCGCATGTAGGCAAGCGGCGCCACCTCGATCGCGCCGCGCTCCATCAGCTGCTTAAAGGTCTCCATTCCGAAAAACTCCTGCAGCGCGTCATACAGCGGACGCAGGTACGGGTCCACCTTATTCTGCAGATCGCCCGGCAAAAAGCCGAGCTTTTCGCCGGCTTCTACGGCAGGACGCGTCAAAATGATGCGCTCCACCTCTTTGTTCTTGAACGCAAGGACCGCCATTGCGACCGCGAGATAGGTTTTTCCGGTGCCGGCCGGTCCGACGCCGAACACGAGCTCGTGCTCTTTCAGCGCCTGCACATACCGTTTTTGGCCGAGCGTTTTACATTTGACCTGCTTGCCGCGATACGTCAAAGCGACGACATCCCCCATGATTGAGGAGATCAGATCGGCATTTCCTTCCTTGGCAAGATCAATCGCATACCGGATCCGGCTGCGGTTGATCGGCTCTCCTTTCCGCTGCATCTCGAGCAGCTTGTCCAGTACGGAACGGCAAAGACCGACCGCCTCCGCGCTTCCTTCCAGCGCAATTCCGTCGGAATGGATTTTGATTTTTGCGCCGGTCTCCTCCTCGAAGACCGGGAGGTTTTCATCAAACACGCCGAAAAGGCCGATGGAATCCTCCATCGATTCCAGTTCGACCCGTTCGATTCTTGTCTCATTTTGTTCTTCACTCATTGGGCGATCTCCCTGCTCTGTTGAATGGTCTCCTCCGTTACGATCGTACATCGAACGAAGACTCGTTTTCCCTGCTGTTGTTCGACCGTATGGATGCTGCAAATCTTTGCGTCATGCGGAACGAGCGAAATCGCATCGTTGACCGCATAGATTTCCGCCTGCTCTCTCTGTTCTTCTTCCGACAAAATGCGTTCCCGCATTGCAACCTCCGCATACACCGTTTTACGAAGTATAATCGGGAACAGAAAGCTGCTTATCTGCTTTTCCGATGTTTCCAAGGTCACCGATTCCGAAAAGCTGCTTTCCTGCCCGATAACCGGAAAACTGCAAACAAAAAGATCGTACAGGGTTTCCGTCTGTCCCGTTTGCGCATATTCCTGCACGGTTTTGGGAAAATCTGCTTCCGCTTCGTACAAGCAGCATCCGGTCACGATTCCGTCCGCGTGAGTATCGTATGCCGTCTTATCCGACGAATATACGACATGTCCCGCGATCAGCACATCGCCTTTTCTGACCGCCTGCCCGGGAACGACCTTGCATTGTCCGCGCTTCGTCTGAACGGAAACAATGACGGCGTCTTTGGAAGCGATCAGATCCGCCGGAACCGTCCAGTCGATCGGATCGTGCTTCGGGAGCGATTCTGAAACCGTAACACGCAGCAGAATTCCTTCCCGATTCAGCGACACCCATGCCGCTTCCGGCAGCCTTGCCGACAAATCGTCCGCCGCAAGGATCAGAACGTTTCCTTTCGGGCGTTTTCCGACCGCAAGGCCGTGTTCCTGCAGCAAAGTCAAAACCTGCTGCGGATCCGTTCTCTCCGTTCCGTCGATTTGAATCATCCAGATCCGCGAACACAGAATTGCAAGAACGATTGCGCTCATCGGAATGCCGATCCACAGTACCGGACGGACAAACACTTTCTTCCACCAAAACGGAAGGCCGTGCTTTTCCAGAATCCGGATTTTGCAGTGCTCCCGCCTTCGGATCGGCAGAAGTTTCGGAAAGTCTTTTGCAGGAATGGTCAGTGTCGCCGTGGTCAGATTTACATGCGTAATATCGCAGACCGGGATTCCAGAAAGCAGCAATCTGCGCAAAAACCGATCGAGCGACAGTCCCTGCACCTGAAGTATAACATATCCTGTTATCTTTTTCCACATCAACTTTCAACTCCGAACGAAACGGTTTGCAGATTCCCCTCCAGGAACGCTCTTGAGTCGGATAGTTCAATCAGCTTCATTTCGGATCCGCGAATGGAAACCTCGCCCTGTTCGGACAACAAACGGATTTCATCCGTCTCAAATCCGATAATGCCTCGGTGCTGCTCGATCAGCATTCGCTCCCGACCGACCCAAGTGATCTGCACAAGATGCGGATCCAGATCGTCCGGAAGTCCCAAAAAGCGATGTGCGGCTTTTCGAATCCTGTTTTTTCGTTTCATACTGTAGACTATGCGAAAATACATGCTATAATACCGCTATGGAACAAATGAACTTTTATGAAACCGAAACGCCGGAACTCGACGCAAAAGCAGCCTCGTCGCGCTGTGCTATTTCTGCCGCGCTTGCAAGTCTTTTGGCATATCTGATCTATCTTCCTCTGATCTTTATGTTGAGAAAAGGGAACCTGAACGCTGAGCAGCAAAGCAATCTGCTGCTTTTGTTCAACGGGGTCGTTATCGATCTGATTGCTTTTCCGCTTGCGTATAGTTTGCTGCTTCGAAAGATGCCCGTTTACGAGGATGCTTCCGAGCCGTTTTCCGTTTCAAAATACTGGTTCTTTCTTCCCTGCGGAATTGCTGTTCTCTATATCGGCGCATTTGCCGGTCAGCTGCTCAACACGGTTACGGAACGTTTAACCGGGTTTTCGCTTGCGAACGTTGTCGATCAGGCGATTACCGGACGGAACCTGCTTCTGACCGTTGCGTTGACCGTGATCCTTGCGCCGGTTGCCGAAGAGCTGTTCTTCCGAAAGCTGTTGATCGACAGGCTCGCAAGCTTCTCGCCGCGTTATGCAATCCTGTTTTCCGCGCTCCTGTTCGGTCTGTTCCATACCAATCTGATCCAGTTTCTGTATGCGTTCCCGCTCGGTCTTCTGCTCGGTGTGATCTACTGCAAAACGCGAAACATCCGGTATACGATCCTGCTGCACGCCTCGATCAATCTGATCGGCGGTCCGCTTTCCCAGATCATGCAGCTTCTGATGAACACCGAAAACGAGCAGCTGAACTGGATCCCCTCCGCATTCTCGATTCTTTTGGTCACGGTCGTTGGATTCGGCGCAGTTCGTCTGATCCGATTCCGGCACTATTTCCTGTCGGTTCCGACCGGGCAGGTTGTACGCGGACGTCCGTTCTTTTGGAATTGGGGATTTATCGTCTGCTGCGTTCTGTTTTTAAGTCTGTTTGTTCTTTCCGAGATCCTGATGTAATCCTTTGAACAACATAAAAGGCGGAGAAAACTCCGCCTTTTTCTCTGAACTTTGGATTACTCCTCGTCCTCGTCCTCGCGCTTGGCCTGCTCAATGATCTTCTTGGCCTGATCGCCAGGAACATCCTCGTAACGGGTAAACTCGCTGCGGAACGAACCGCGTGCCTGTGTCATGGAACGGAGGTCCGTTGCATACTTGAACATCTCGGACAGCGGCGCTTCGGCCACAATCTCGGTGCCGCCGTTGGTCGGGGTCATGCCGAGCATTCTGCCGCGGCGACGGCTGAGGTCACCCATGATATCGCCGACATTGTCGTTCGGAACCCAGATGTAATAGGTGTAGATCGGCTCCGTCAGAACCGGGTTTGCCTTGATACAAGCCGCCTTGTAGGACAGTCTTGCCGCGCTCTTGAACGCGACTTCCTTGGAATCGACCGGATGATACTTTCCGTCATACAGCGTCGCCTTGATGCCGACCATCGGGTAGCCGGCCAGAACGCCGTGGACCATCGCTTCGCGGAGACCCTTCTCAACCGCCGGAATGTATTCCTTCGGAACGACGCCGCCGACGATCGCATTAACGAATTCAAAGTCAACGCCCTCGTCCGCCGGCTCGAACCGCATCTGAACGACGCCAAACTGACCGCTGCCGCCGGTCTGCTTCTTATGCTTACCTTCGGCTTCCGCCATTGTGCGAATCGTCTCACGGTACGGGATGCGCGGATCCGCAAGCTGTGCTTCGACGTTGTTCTTGTTCTTCAGCTTCGCGCAGGTAACGTCGAGGTGCATCTCGCCGAGACCCTTCAGAAGGACGTCGCCGGTTTCGGCGTTGCGCTCGAGTGCGATCGACGGATCCTCTTCGAGGAGCTTGTTAAGACCGCTGATGACCTTGTCCTCTTCGCCCTGCTTCTTGGCGGTAACCGCAAGACCGATGCACGGCTCAGGGAATTTGATCTTTTCCACTTCGACAACATCTGCAGGATCGCACAGCGTGTCATTCGTGTTGGAAAACTGCAGCTTCGGAATCGCGCCGATGTCGCCTGCATTCAGCTTATCCACCGGGATGGACTTCTTGCCGCGCATCATCGTCGGAGCGGTCGGCTTCTCGCTCTTCTCGGCCGTTACGTTGTAAGGCGTGACGGAAGCATCCAGCGTTCCACGATGGACTTTCACGATGCTGTACTTGCCGAACTGATCGTTGACCGTCTTGTAGATGGAGCAAACCATCTTGCCGTCACGGGTAAGTTCGATCTCTTTGCCGTCCTTGAACGCCTTAGGCAGCTTGCTTTGCGCGGCGGAGGGCAGATAGTGAACGATGTTGTCGAGCAGCTGAATCACGCCGAGGTTCGCAACTGCCGCAGTGCAGCAGACCGGCGTGATATCGCCGTCCAGCGCGCCCTTGGAAAGACCCTGCAGGATCTGCTCATGCGTCAGTTCCATGGTCTCAAGGTATTCCATCATGAGATCGTCGTCGGCAGCAGCGGCCGCTTCGGTCAGCTGCTCGAGCAAAGATTCCGCTTCCGCCTGCAGATTGCCGGGGATCGGAGCTTCCTTCTCGCCCTTGCCGTCAAACAGCTTTGCCGTCATGTTCAGAATATCGACATAGCCCTTAAATACGCCGCCTTCCAGGATAGGCAGCTGAATCGGAACGATCGACGTGCCGAACTTTTCCTTGGCTTCGGTGAGATCCTTGCACATTGCCATTGCTTTCTCTGCGCCGACAACCGGGCCGGAAACAGCACCGACAACGATCAGCGCCGCATCAGCAAGCTCCAGAGCAGCGGTCACTTCCCCATAGAAATCAAAGAAACCCGGAGCGTCGATCAGATTGATCTTAGTGCCCTTCCATTCCAAAGGCGCCAGTGCCATGTTGATCGAAATCGAGCGCTTGATCTCCTCGGGGTCAAAGTCGGTCGTCGGAGTGTTGTTCGGGAAGCGATCGACCAGTCCTGCATTGTACAGCATGGCTTCGGTCAAGGTCGTCTTGCCTTCGCCGCCGTGTCCAAAGATGCCGATGTTGCGAATTTCGTTCGCGGTGTAGAATTTCATTTCAGTTCCCCCTATATGGATTACGTTTTCAAATTTTTCAAGTCCGTCTACACGAATTGAGCCATTATAGTCAAAAAACAGTATAACAGAAAAAATGTGATCTGTAAACCTAAACTTTCACAGATTTTGCAGTTTTTTACCCGTATTCCCTCGTTCAGGACGGATCCTGATCCAGATATGTAATCGCCGCCTGAAGCTGCATGTCGTATTCGAGCGGACAGGTCTGCACGGAATACCGCTTTGCCTCCTCCGAATTTTCGACGGCCAGGTCCGGCGTAATGCCGATTCCGTGGATGCAGACGCCGTTCGGCGTATAGTACGCTTCTGTCGTAATCTTGACATAGCCGTTCGTGCCCGGCACCAGAAAATACGACTGCACGATGCCCTTGCCGAACGTCTGTTCCCCGATCACATAGGCGCGCCGATGATCCTGCAGAGCACCCGCGAGCAGTTCGCTTGCCGAAGCGGAGTTGCCGTTGACCAGAAGAACCATCGGGAATTCAAATCCGTTGTTCTCAGTCTTGTAATCCTGCTGCTGTTCGGTCCTGGAGCGCAGCGACGTAATCACAAGTCCTTTCGGCAGAAACAGATCGGCGATATCGCATACATCGTATAGCGATCCGCCCGGATTGTCGCGCACATCGAAGATCAAAGCCTGCATTCCCTGCTCCCGCAGCTCCTCCACAGCTTCCTGAACCTCGGTCACGCATTCGCCGTGAAAGCCGGAAAGCTGCAGATAGCCGATCGTGTCCGTCTGCATCCGATACACCACAGTCGGCGCGTAGATTTCCCTTGCTGCAACCGAGAAAAGGAGCTCCTCGCCTTGGCGGAGAACCTTAATCTTGTTTTCGACGCCGTTTTCCTTAATCATATTGGTCAGGAACGCATCCAGCGCCATTCCCTCTGCCGATATACCGTTGAGTTCGATAACGATATCATGGACGCAAAAGCCCGCTTCTTCCGCCGGCGTATTCGGATACACCTGAACGATTTCGAACGCGCCGCTCTCCTGCTGCTGCAGAACGATTCCGATTCCGGTATAGTTTCCCGAGTTGGTTTTGGTCAGAGCGGCATATTCCTCCTCGTTATAATACGTGGAGTACGGATCCTCCAAAGACTGCGTCATGCCGTGGATCGCGCCGTCGACCAAACGATCCTGATCCTTTTCATAAAAGTAAAAGTGATCGCGGATGATTTGCATTGCCTGATCCAAAGTTGCAGATTCGTTCGTTCCGAAAAACAGCATTGCGGCGTAGGTTAAGGCAACGGCCAAAAGAATCGTCAGAATCCAGAGGATCGCGATCCAGATATGCTTTTTGCGCTTGTTTTTCGGCTGCTCCGGGTTCTGCTTTGACGGAACAGTCTGTTTGTATTCGATCGATTCTTCCATTTCGATCCTCCGCTTGTGAAAAAGAGCGCATCTGTGATGCGCTCAGATGGGAATGCTCTTCTATGAAATTCAGACGGCGTATTTTTGCAAAAACGTCGGAAGCGTCTCCATCGCGCCGCTGACGGAAAGCGTCAGGCGGATCGAATGATGCTGCGTGAACTTCTCCAATTCAACAAACAACTCTTCCAAGGTAGACAAATCATGACGAACCATCGTCAGAAAACCGTCCACAAACACATCTTCAAGGTCATGATCCGATGCCGCAATTCCGCAAAGGAATCCGAAGAACGTTTTCGGTCCGGTAATGCCGTATTCGGTCGCATTGATGAAACGGACCGAAAGGTTCAGATCGAACATATACCGGTCATCGTCGTCGATGAAGACAACGCTTCCCTTTGCCTCTGCAGCAGCACGATTGGCAAGTTCCAGAATCCTTTTGGTCTTGCCGGTTCCCTTTTCCCCGAAAATGATTTGAATCACAACAGCACCTCCTTAATCTTCTGTCCGTATTATACCTTCTTTTTTCTTTGCTTTCAAGTCCCGAACGCACTTTTCCACACGAGTTTCACAGTTTGTACGCAATACGCTGTCCGGATGTTTACAAATTCTCCATTGCATCCCATCTGTATTCATACTATAATGTTCGCAATCAATGAACCGGAAAAGAGGATATTCATGCTGCATTCCGTTTTTCTTCGTTTTATGGACGAACCGCGGCTTCTTGCCGTTTATGCTGTCATTGCTTTCTTGCTTACCATCGTTGCTTTACGGATTCCGTTCCGGTTTCTTCCGACCGATCACGGTCGGATCAATGCCGTAAACGGAGAACTGTCCAAGGGCAAAACGCGCGGCGTCGGGCTATTGATGACAATCTGCTTCGTTTTGTGCGCCGCTCTGTTTCTGCCGTTTCGTCTGGAAAGCATGCTCTATGCGTTGATCCTGCTCATCGAAATGTTCAGCGGATACCTTGACGACGCTTCCGAAACGCCGTGGTCGGATTATAAGAAAGGTCTGATCGACTTTATCCTCTCCGCTGCCGTCGCAGGGATCTTTGTCTGGAAGAATCCGAGTACGATGCTGATCGGTTCGCACGAAATCGCTCTGCATCCGGTTCTGTACGGGGTGTTAGCGACGGTTCTGGTTTGGGCAAGCATCAACGCAGTCAACTGCACGGACGGCGTGGACAGTCTCAGCAGTTCCGTCGGCATCGTTTCGATCGCTTCGTTTCTGCTGCTCTATTTCGACCGGTTTGAAACGGAGTATCTCGGCTTTGGCCTGTTGTTCCTCGCGGTATTGGTCGCCTATCTGCTGTTCAACGCCAATCCCAGCAGTCTCCTGATGGGCGACGCAGGTTCACGTCCGCTCGGCGTTCTGGTTGCTCTTCTTGCAATGAAATCGCAGCATCCGTTCAGTTATCTGCTTTTGTGTGCGGTATTCCTGCTGGACGGCATCACAGGACTTGTCAAGATCTTCCTGAAGCGGTTCTTTAAAATCAGCATACTGAAAAACATCCCGCAAATGATCAGGCACGGAGCAGCCTTTTCAGTCTGTTTTTTTACGGCCGCGAGGAAAAACATGATCAAAAAGAAAGCCAATCCTGCCGCAGAGGCGATCGGGTTAATGACACGGTAAAGATCGCCGATATCATTCAGCCATTTCACTGCAGCGGAAAGATGCGGCAGTTTCTCCGCTACACGGGCACTGCTGCCTTCTTCATC
>CADAQS010000054.1 GCA_902790115.1 uncultured Eubacteriales bacterium
TGCGCGGCCATCTCGATGCAGCGGTTGTAATCGGGCTTGGCGGTGCCTTCGAGCACGCCGGGACGCGACAGCTGCCGGTCGCCCTCATCCGCCATCAGAGGGGCGGATTCGATCGTGTTGTCGGTCAGAAGCGCCGAGAAGTATTCGATCAGCGCGCCGCCGACGATGCCGCCGGCCACGACGAGGAACGAAGCGAAGTTCAGCACCGGAACCGCGTCGGTGCTGTACGAGCCGACGTAGGCCGTGATCAGGGAGACCGTCGCAAACGCGGCGGAGCCGATCGCAAAGCCTTTGCCGATCGCAGCGGTCGTGTTGCCGACCGAGTCGAGCTTATCGGTGATCACGCGGACCTTTGCGTCGAGATGGCATGATTCCGCGAGACCGCCCGCGTTGTCGGCGATCGGGCCGAACGCGTCGATCGAAACGGTCGCGCCGACAAACGCCAGCATGCCGAGCGCCGCCAGCGCAATGCCGTAGGTGCCGCAGAGGAACCCGGACAGCACGAGCGCAAGCGCGATCAGAAGGATCGGCAGCAGAACCGAGCGCGAGCCGATCGCGTCACCCTTGGTGATGACGAACGCTTCGCCCTCTTCGGCCATCTTGGCAAGCTCCTTGGTGGGCTTGAAATCGGTGCTGGTGTAGTATTCGGTGATCGAGCCGATCGCAATGCCGCTCAAAATGCCAAGCACGGCGGACAGCCACGGCGAGACCCAGCCGAGCTTGAATTCCGGATACAGCTGCGGCGCTCTGCCGAATACGATGTACGCGGCGGCAAGACCGATCAGAACGGTCAGACCCGCGGAGATCCAGGTTGCAAGGTCAAGTTCGCGCGCGGGGTTGTCGCCCATCTTGCGGACCTGCGCATAGCCGAGACCGAGCAGGCAGCCGAGCAGACCGCCGGCGGCCAGAACGATCGGGAAGATCACGGTCGCCTGGAAGGTTTCGACCGGCATCGAGCTGTTGCGGTACAGCGTGACCGCGATCATGATCGCGGCCGCCATCGTCGCGACAAAGCTCTCCAAAAGGTCGGAGCAGTTGCCGGCGATGTCGTTTACGTTGTCGCCGATGAAGTCCGCCACGACGTTCGGCACGCGGCTGTCATCCTCGGGCATATCGTGACGGATCTTGGCGAGGATGTCGGAGGAGATGTCCGCCGCCTTGGTGTAGTTGCCGCCCGCGACGCGGTTGAACATCGCAACGACCGAGCAGCCCAGCGAGTAGGTCGTAATCCGCATGATCGACGGGTTGCAGTTGAGTCCGGTCAAAAAGCCTGCGCCGTTCTCCGAAAAGTCAATGCCGCCGCAAATCAGCACGATCAGCATGCCGAGCATGCCGAACGCCTGTACCGACAGACCGCTGATGCTGCCGCCGCACAGGGCGACCTTAACGGTCTCGCCGATCGACAGCGTTTCACGGGCGCGGTTCGCCGTGCGCACGTTCGCGTAGGTCGCGCTGCGCATGCCGAGAATGCACACAAAGCTCGACATCGCCGCGCCGAGCAAAAACGTCAATCCGCTCGTCTTTTCGACGAACAGCGAGAAGACCAGGGCGATCGCGACCGTCACGAGGATGATCGTCTTGTACTCCGTCTTCATAAACGTTTCCGCGCCGCTGCGGATGATGCCCGCCATTTCGACCATCTCATCCGTGCCTTCCTTCATCCGGCGGATGCGCACGTAGTTCAGCACTACATACACAAACGCGAGGACGACGACGCACAGGGCAATGTACCAATACCAATTCATACTTCCTTCCTGCCTCCCTCAATTGTGTAATATATTTCATTCGGACGCAAAATACCGCTCTTTACAAACGTTCCAAACGAAAGAACGATATTTGAGGATCGATCCGAATTTGTCGTAAATATATCACACGAACGGAGATCTGGCAACCCAGAAAAGGGCGTATTTTGCATGATATTTTAGAATACAATCGATTGCTTTGATAAATTATCCGAATATGTCGGCCGATTTCAACGCGCCCCGCAGCGCGAAAAGCGTGCGGCAGCACGCGGCAGCCTGGCGAACCGGCGCGCGCGGAAACACACACGGAAAATGAACTGGTATATCACGGAACGGCACAAAAGCGTACGTCCTTTTGCGGCAGGGGAGGAAAAGACGCCGCCGGGTTTTTTTGCGCGGGGAGCCTTTGCCGCTGCTTGGGACGAACGCATTGGTAAGTTATCCGTAAAATACGAAAAAATGCTTGCTTTTGTCGAATTTTCCATCTATCATGAGAAAAAAGAACATACGGGGGGAGACGACATGAAGCTTTTGGAAGATCGCATTCGGCAAGAGGGACGCGTGCTGCCCGGCGGCATTATCAAGGTGGACGGATTCCTGAATCATCGCGTGGATCCCGCGCTGATGCGCGCGCTGGCGGCGGAGCTGCACCGGGTGTTCCCGGAGGACATCACCACGATCCTGACCTGCGAAGCCAGCGGCATCGCGCTCGGCGAGGCCTGCGCGGAGGAGTTCGGCGTTCCGATGGTCTTTGCCAAAAAGGCCAAGTCCGACAACATCGAGGGCGGCCTGTATCAGAGCCAGATCTTCTCCTATACCTATAAAAAGACGGTCACGCTGATCGTTGCAAAGGATTGGCTCTCCGCAAACGACCGCGTGCTGATCGTGGACGACTTCCTCGCAAACGGCGAAGCGCTCCGGGGTCTTGTCGAGATCGTCAACCAGGCGGGCGCCGAGCTTGTCGGCATCGGCGTCGCGGTCGAGAAAGGCTTCCAGCCCGGCGGAAAGAAGCTGCGCGAGCAGGGCGTCAAGCTCCATTCGCTGGCGATCATCGAGTCTGCGGACGAAAACGGCATCACATTCCGCGAAGAAGCATAACAAAACCATTTCAGAAAGGACGGAAAACCCGTCCTTTCAGACTGTCCATAAGGGGTTCAGACCATTTGCGGCAAAGAACAAAGTGAAATACCAATTTGAAGAAATGGCACAAAACATGCCATTTCTTTGATTTTTTGCCGCAGATTAACCGGTTTTTCTGCCGTCCCGAAACACAGTCGTTGTGTGTCGCTGCGCTTCTTCAACTCCTTGTTTCGGTCGCAGCTCACCTCGCTTCTTCTGCCGCCGGCAGCGCTCGGATCGCTGCCCTCTCACAGTACGAAGTACAGCTTCGGGTGATGGCGACGCGCGGGAAGCGCGCGACGGCACCTCTGTGACGCAGCATGGCTCGCGCGGGAAGCGCGCGATCTACCTCTGTAATGGAGCGAAGCGAAATGGAAGCGGAGTGTAACAGGAGAAACCGGTTTCTGAACGCCCTTCCTGTCAGCCTGCTCAGCGTGTCAAAAGTTTTTTGACACGCAAAAAGGACGGAACCCCGTCCTTTTTTTGTCCCGAAAACCGGCTGCCGCGGCTGCGCTTTCTTGACCGCGGAAGGGACAGATGATATAATAAAATATTGAATTGTATGCGGCAGTTTTTGCCGCGGAAGGGAGACGCCATGATCCGGACGCACTTGCCGGCGATCGACGAGCTTGCCTTCCGGCAGCGCATGCTGGCGGATCCCCGGACGATGTCCTACAACCGCGCATGGGGCGGGACGATCCCGTTCCCCGAGGCCGACTGGCCGGCGTGGTACCGGACGTGGGTGCAGCCCGGCGGAAAGCGGCGCTACTACCGCTATCTGATGCTTGCCGACGGCACGTTCGTCGGCGAGATCGCGTACCATTTCGATCCGAAATGGGGCGGCTGCATGGCAAATGTGATCATCTTTTCGGCATACCGCGGCAAAGGGTACGGCAGAGCGGGACTGCGGCTTTTATGCCGTGCGGCTGCGGCGCGCGGCGAAACGGTCCTCTACGACGACATCGCGATCGACAATCCCGCAAAGGCGCTGTTTTTGCAGGAGGGCTTTGCCGAGATCGCGCGCACCGACCGGATCATCCTGCTGAAAAAAGAGCTGAGCGGAGGGCTGTCATGATCCGAAAAGCCGTTCCGTCCGACCGGGAGGCGATCCTTTCGGTCTACGCGGCCGCGCGCGAAACGATGCGGCAAAGCGGCAACCCGAACCAGTGGGGAACGCAGAAGCCCGAACCCGCGCTGATCGATTGCGACCTTGCGCGCGGGCAGAGCTACGTCGAGGAGACGGACGGGCACATCGGCGGCGTGTTTGCGCTCGTGCCCGGGGACGATCCGACCTATGCGGTCATCGACGGCGCGTGGATCGACGACGCGCCGTATTCGACGCTGCACCGCGTCGCGTCCGACGGCAGCAGCAAAGGCTTTTTCCGCCGGTGCATCGCGTTTTGCGACACCGTAACCGATACGCTTCGGATCGACACGCACCGGGACAACCGCATCATGCGGCGCGTGATCGAAGCGGAGGGCTTTTCCTACTGCGGCGTGATTACGATCGCCGACGGCACGCCGCGCATGGCATATATCCGGAAGCGCCCGGCAAGGAGGACGGCGATGCGATATTTTTTGACAAGCAGCCTGTGTCTGGATCGGCAGCCGCAGATCGACCCGGCAAACGGGCTGACCGAACGGCTGTGTTCCGTACTGCCCAAACCTACGCGCTGCGTATTTGTCTGCTCCGACCCGGACGTGCACGAGCGGACCGTCTTTTTCGGGAACGAGATCCGGACCGCGTTTGAGCGGGAGGGCGTTTCGTTCGCATCCTTCGACGTGCTCGACGGCAGGAACGAAGCCGACGCCGCGGCGCTCATCGGCGCGGCGGATCTGATCGTGCTCGCCGGCGGGCATGTGCCGACGCAGAACCGCTTCTTGCAAAGGATCGGTCTAAAGGCGCTTTTGCAGGGCTTTTCGGGGACGGTCGTCGGGATCAGCGCGGGATCGATGAACTGCGCCGAAACGGTCTACGCCCAGCCCGAGGAGCCGGGCGAAGCGACGGATCCGGCGTACCGGCGGTTTCTGCCGGGGCTCGGGCTGACCCGCGTCATGCTGCTGCCGCATTATCAGATCAACTGCGGCGAGGTGCTGGACGGGCTTCGCGTCTATCGGGACATCGCCTGTCCCGACAGCATCGGGCGGCAATTCTGGGCGATCCCGGACGGCAGCTATCTGTACGGCGACGGATCCGGCGAACTGCTTTGCGGCGAGGCGTATGTGATCGAAAACGGCGCGATGCGCAAGGTGCAGGCGGCGGGCGACGTCCGCCGGATGGAGGAATAGGTATGGCAAAGCAGACCAAGACCAACGCGATGCGGATGCTCGACACGCTGGGCATCGCCTATACGCATATCGAATACGAGGCGGACGAGTTCACCGACGCGGCCGAGACCGCGGCGCGGCTGAACCTGCCGCATGAAAACATGTTCAAAACGCTCGTCACGGTCGGGAACGACCGCGCGCACTACGTGTTCGTGATCCCGATCGACGAGGAGCTCGATCTCAAAAAATGCGCGCGCGCCGTCGGGGTCAAGTCGGTGCAGATGATCCATCAGAAGGAGCTGCTGCCGCTGACCGGCTACCTGCGCGGCGGCTGCACGGCGATCGGCATGAAGAAGCCGTTCGTCACGCGGATCGACGAGAGCGCGATCCTGTTCGACACGATCTGGGTCTCGGCGGGACGGATCGGCTGCCAGATGCAGCTTGCGCCCGACGACTTCTGCCGCGCGGCCAACGCCGAATACGCCGATCTGACGGCATAAGGAGGAGCGATGGACTATACCGCGCTGCTGGACAACCTGTCCGACAACCTGCAGGAACAGCAGATCAAGCTCGGCGCCGCTTCCGGTTCGACGCACTGGTTCTATCCGCTTTCGTCGCTGAACCGGTTTTTGGGCGTTTCGCTCGACGAAGCGGGCATGGCGCAGGCGCTTGCGGGGCTGTCGGACGCCGCAGAAGCGACGCTCGGCCCGGTCGCCGTTTCGCATGCGAACGGGCGGTTCTGCCTGACCCTGACCGATCGGGCGGGCGAATTCGTCCGCGCCCACGCGCCAAAGGACGGGTTCCTTTCGGAGCTGGTCGCCGTTATCGGGCGGCACGGCGCGACGATGGACGAGGTGCTGGCGGTTTTTTACCGCCATGCGGACGACGTCGTGACCGTTCCGATGCAGGGGAAGGACTTTGACGTTCTGGCATACTTTGCCGGCGGGCGGCCGGACGCGTACCGCTACTGCCTGACCGACGAGGGCTGCCACATCATCTACCACCGCTTCACGGCGGCGGATTATGCCGATTTTTATCCGGAGGAGGAATCGAATGCAACCGTTTGATACGGAGCGGATCGCCGCGATGGAGGCGATCTTCGACGAGGGCGAGCGGGCCGTTGCGGCGTTTTGGGACGCGCTCGAACGGTATCTTGCCGCGCAGGAGAACATCCGAACGCTTGCCGGGTATTACGAAAGCGACGCGTGGCGCGCGGATTTCGAGGCCGACGAACAGGGTCTTCTGCCCGTGGACTTAAAGCGCGGCGTTCTCAGCGAGGACGGCGTGTACAACCTTCTGACCGACAACGACGCCGCGAAGGAGGAGCTGCGCGCGGCTGCGGGACTGACCGCGAACGACTACCAGACGCGGGCGCTTCGCACCTTGAATCCGGCGCTTTCGCCGCGCGACGTTCTGATCAACGGCGTCATGGGACTGTGCGGCGAATCGGGCGAGGCGATCGACCTGGTCAAAAAGCACCTCGCGCAGGGGCATCCGCTCGACCGCGAAAAGCTGATCGGCGAGCTCGGCGACGTCGCGTGGTATCTTGCCGAGACGGCTTCGGCAGTCGGGTGCGATCTCGAAACCGTCTTAAAAGGCAACCTTGACAAGCTTCAAAAGCGCTATCCGGACGGATTTGACGCCGAGCGTTCGGAACACCGCGCGCCGGACGCATAAGGGAGGGACTATGGCAAAGCTTTCGTTTATGGCGCACGCCGCGCGGCTGTATTTACGCATCCGCTATCACGGGCGCACCGAAAAACGCTTACGCGCCGAGATGCAGAAGCGGCTGAAAAACGGCGACAGGCCGTATCGGTTTCCGAAATACCTGCATCTGCACGTTTCGCTGCGCGAGACCGAACTGCGGGGCTGCCGGGTGTACCGGCTAAACGAAGGCGCAAAGAGCGGCACGGTGCTTTTGTACCTGCACGGCGGCGGGTATGTGCATGAAATCAGCCCGTTCCACTGGATGGCGATCGAGCGGATGGCGACCGAGGCGGACTGCGAAGCGGTCGTGCCGCTGTATCCGCTTGCGCCGAACGCGGCGTGGAACCGCGCCTATGCGCTGCTGGACGCGCTGTACCGCGATCTCAGGTCGGATCCGGACCGGAAGATCGTCCTGATGGGCGACTCGGCGGGCGGCGGACTCGCGCTCGCGCTTTGCGAGTATTTCCAAAAGAAGGGCATGCGGCAGCCCGACCGGCTGATCCTGCTGTCCCCGTGGGTCGATCTGTTCACCGATCATCCCGAATCGCGGCGTACGCCGAAAAGGATCTGTTCCTGACGCCTGCGGTGCACGTCTGGGGCGAATACTGGGCGAACGGGCGCGACCGGCACGATTACCGCTTAAGTCCGATCTACGGCGTTCCCGACGGTCTGCATGACGTGACGGTGTTTTACGGCACGGACGAGATTTTCGTACCGGACATGCGCCGGCTCGAAGCGTTTCTGTCGGGGCAGAAGAACGTGCGCTTTTTCGTCGGCGAGGGCATGAGCCACGTCTATCCGCTGTTCCCGATCCCCGAGGGCAGGGCGGCGCTGGACGCGTGCATCCGTATCCTGCGGGAGGTGTAGCATGGCGACGGACAAAGAATATCTAACGGAAGTGCTTGCGCTTTTGGAGTCGGCAGACGGCATCCGCTTCCGGCCGATGATGGGCGAATTTCTGCTGTACCGAAACGACACGCTGTTCGGCGGCGTATACGATAACCGGTTTCTGATCAAGGACACCGCCGCAGGGCGCGCGCTGCTGCCCGACGCCGTGCCTGAGCTGCCGTACGAGGGCGCAAAGCCGATGCTGCCGGTGGATCTTTGCGATCCGACGGCCGTCGCAGAGCTGGTGAACGCGACCGCGGACGCGCTGAAAAAACCGAAGAAAAAGGGCGAATAAGAATCGAACGCATCGGACAATGCGCATTTTACAAAACACCGTGCCGCTTTACGGCACAATCATCCCGCGATCGGAGGAGCTTTTATGATCGGATTCGGAATCGGAACGGCAATCGTCTGCCTGCTGATGGCGGCGGTGCTCGAACTCAACAAGAACACGCTGCTTGGCTGGGTGCTGCTTGCGCTGGCTTTGATCGGCTTTGTCGTGCTGTTCGTTAAGGTGCTGCACGAAGCAAAGTGGTATGGGAAGGCGCTCGGCTGGCTCGGCTGGATCGGCGTTTTCGTCCTGATTCTGCTGTTGACGTGGCCCAAAACGAAGCCGGTTCCGGCGTATGAGGGTCGAACGCCGGTTCGCAGCGGCGTCGTATCGCTGCACGACGGCGACGTGCGCGGCGTCGTGATCGACGACGGCGCGGTTGAACTGTACGCGGGCATTCCGTTTGCCGCGCCGCCGACCGGAGAACTCCGCTGGCGCGAGCCGCAGGATCCCGCGCCGTGGGACGGCGTGCTCGAGGCCGATCATTTTGCGCCGATGAGCATGCAGCCGACCAATCTGCCGATCTACGACAGCCTGCGGCAGATCATCGGCTATCACGATTACCGGATCTCTCTATTTGACAACTACGTCGCGCCGGTCAGCGAGGACGCGCTGTATGTGAACGTCTGGAAGCCCGCGGGCGAAGCGAAGAACCTGCCGGTGCTCGTGTATGTGCACGGCGGCTCGCTGCAGTCCGGTCAGCCGTGGTACGCGGACTATGCCGGAACCGGACTCGCAAAGGACGGCGTGATCGTAGTCAACATGGGCTACCGGCTCGGCGTGTTCGGGTTTCTGGCGACCGAGGAGCTTGCGGCGGAATCGGAAAACGGAACGACCGGCAACTACGGTCTGCTCGATCAGATCAAGGCGCTCGAATGGGTGCGCGACAACATCGCGGCGTTCGGCGGCGATCCCGATAACGTGACGCTTGCGGGCGAATCCGCGGGCGCGGCGTCGGTGTCGGCGCTGTGCACCTCGCCGCTCGCGAAGGGACTGTTCGTTCGCGCGATCCTCGAAAGCTCGACGGTCGCTTCGGTCGAGCCGCCGCATTCGTTCCGCCTGTTCGACGAGGCGATCGCGTCCGGCAGGGAGCTGATGGCGCGCTTCGGGGTAACGACGGTGTCCGACCTTCGCGCGATCGACGCAAAGACGCTCGTGAACGAAGCGTATACGCAGCACCATATCACGATCGACGGCTACGTGCTGCCCGAGACGCCGTACGAATCCTACCGCAAGGGCGTCCACAACGAGCAGGCGCTGCTGCATGGCTATAACGCC
Organism: uncultured Eubacteriales bacterium; assembly: GCA_902790115.1. Taxonomy (GTDB): domain Bacteria; phylum Bacillota; class Clostridia; order Christensenellales; family CAG-138; genus UBA3792. The sequence continues at coordinate 9,334 of CADAQS010000054.1, forward strand.
GAGGAGAGCGCGCCGTTCATTCTGTTCAGCCATGCAAACCGCAAAAATTTCGAGCAAAAGGTGCGCGGCTACTTCCAGGAGTATGCCGACGACGTGCTTGCGATCTATTCTCCCGCGACCGACGAGGAGGCCGACCGGTACTGGGCGGCGATCTACGGCGCGGTGTTCTTCAACTATCCGCATTACTGCCTGAACCGGCTCGAAACCAAAAACGGCGTGCCGGTCTATGAATATTACTTTTCCAAGACCAACGGGCGGCTCGGCGCGTGGCACAGCGGCGAGGAGGTCTACTGCTACGGCAACGTTCCCGAAGACTCGAAGCTGTATGACGCCGCCGACCGCGCCCTTGCCGACACGTTTTCGGGCTACTTCCGAAACTTTGCCGCTTCGGGCGATCCGAACGGAAACGGGCTGCCGCTTTGGGAACAGAACATCGACAGCGCGCGCCTGATGGAGCTTGGCAGTACGGTCGGCATGACGAACGAACAATACCTTGCCCTGTATGCGGTGATGGACCGCATGAGCGGCTGGGACGCATAAACGAAAGGAGCAGAATATGGAGCTTTGGAAAACGATCGAAGAACGCTACTCGGTGCGCGACTTTGCGCCGCGGCCGATCGAGCCGGAAAAGCTGAACCGCATTCTCGAGGCGGGGCGGCTCGCGCCGACGGCGAAGAACAATCAGCCGCAGCGCATCTATGTGCTCGAGAGCGAAGCCGCGCTTGAAAAGATCCGCGCGATCACGCGGTGCGCCTATAACGCGCCGGTCGTGCTGCTCGTGGCGGTCGATACCGAGGAGCAGTGGAACAATCCGCTCGAAGCGGGCGTCGTGTCGGGCGAGCAGGATGCCGCGATCGTCGCGACGCAGATGATGCTCGCCGCCTGGGACGAGGGCGTCGGCTCCTGCTGGGTCGGGTTTATGCCGCCGTCGGAGGTCAAAAAGGCGTTCGATTTGCCGGAAAACGAGCGTGTCGCGCTGCTGCTGCCGATCGGCTATCCGGCGGACGGCGCCGCGCCGAGCCCGAATCACGCAAAGCGGAAGCCGCTTTCGGAAACGGTGCGAAG
>CADAQS010000055.1:0-10278 GCA_902790115.1 uncultured Eubacteriales bacterium
GGAGCATGGAAAGCTGACCCTCGGTGACACAGAGCGGGAACTTTGCCAGCTCGGGGATCGGAACCTCCGCCGCATCGTTGCCGACGAAGAAGGATCCTTTCCGGTAGGCGGCGAGCAGGTAGTCCTCGCGCTCGAACATCACGTCGAAATTGTCGAACTTCTGATTCGTCGCGCGGACCAGGAGCACCTCGCACAACCCGCTCTGCAGCATCTTGATCAGATCCGGCAGTTTGGACTCATGCAGCATGATCTCCGTGTCAGGATACGACTCGGCAAATCGGTCAAGCGCGCGCATCAGGAAACGGTTCTCCAGCGAATCGGTGATACCGACCCGCAGCGAGCCGCGCGTTCCGTCGAAGCAGTTTGCGATCTCGTTCCGGGCGGTGGATTCCGCCTCGAGCATGATCTTGGACTTCTCGTACAGAATACGTCCCGCGTCGGTCAGCTCAAGCCGATGACTTCCGCTGCCCCGGTGGAACAGGCGCGTTCCGTAAACCTGTTCAAGCGCTTTGACCTGATTGCTCAAAGCAGGCTGGGCGACCTGCAGCTTGTGTGAGGCTGAAGTCAGGCTTCCTTCCTCCACGATCGTAACATAATTGATGTAGTATTGAAAATTCAATCTGCAAGGCCCCTTTCCGCTTTTGGCACCGCGTTGGTTCTAATTACAGTATAGTAAAAAACAATAAAAATGGCAAGAAAAATTTTTGCATTTCCTGCAGTATTATTTCAGAAACAGGGCAAAAATATGTCGGTTTTCCCTCTTTTTCCGGCTTTCGCTGCTCGAAAAGAAATGTCACCGGGCGTTTCTGCCGGAAGAGCCAAAAGTCAGTCGAACTTCCATACATCAATTATTATAAAATTATTATAACACCATTCTCCTCAAAAGGGAAGAGGAAAGTGATCCGAATCAAAAACAGTACGCGAATTGCAATCTTAAACCGGATATGATATACTACTTTTGAAAAGAACGTACCTTGTTCGCACAGGAAATACCGGAAAGGAGAAAGAGATGGAACAGAACAACTGGAAGTTTTCCGATCTGCCGTATGAACGTTATGACGTAGACGACTTCATGCGGGACGAGAATGCAGCGCTCGACGTGCTCGAGCAGGCAAAGACTGCTGAGGAGGCGAAGGCCGCTTATCTCGCTTTGGACGCGCTTATGCAGAAGTTTGCGACCGTCGTGACGATCGCGCATGTCCGCCATGATTGCGACACCAACGACGCGTTCTACGATGCCGAAATGACCTACTGGGATACGAACCTGCCCCGCACGATGCCGCTCGATGAGCGCTGCATGAAGGTCTTGCTTGCGCATCCGTTCCGCAAGGAGCTTTCCGCCGCGTTCGGCGAGATCATCTTCACGACGGCCGAGGCGCGGATGCGTCTGATGGACGAGCGCCTGATTCCGGATCAGACTGAGGATCAGCTGCTCAAGAGCCGCTATGCCAAGCTGACGGCCGGCTGCACGACCGAGTATATGGGACAGACCTGCAACTTCTACGGTCTTTTGAAGTTCATGCAGGATCCCGACCGCACCGTGCGGGAGGGTGCGTTCCGCAAGTGGGCGGAGCTGTATGCCTCGATCGCGGACGAGCTTGACGGGATCTATGACAAGATGGTGGAGCTGCGCACGCATAAGGCCTCGATCCTCGGCATGGAGAACTATGTCGAGCTGGCGTACCTCGAACGCGGCCGCTACGAGTACAATGAGCAGGACGTCGAGCGGTTCCGTCTCGGCGTGCAGAAGTACGTCGTGCCGCTTTGCGCCAAACTGCGTGAGGAGCAGCGCAAGCGTATCGGCGTCGACAAGCTGCGCTATTATGACGAGGAGTACTTCTTCCCGGAGGGCAACCCGATGCCGCGCGGTACCGAAGAGGAACTTGTTAAGGCGGCGCAGCAGATGTATCACGAGCTGTCGCCCGAGACCGGCGAGTTCTTCGACTTCATGGTCGAGCATCATCTGTTCGATCTGACCTCGCGCCCGGGCAAGCGCATGGGCGGTTATCAGACCGAGCTGATGGAGCGCAAGGCGCCGTTCATCTTCTCGAACTTCAACGGCACGTCCGCCGACGTCGACGTGCTGACACATGAGGCCGGGCACGCGTTCCAGGCGTTCCTCGCGTCCCGCACGCTGCCGGTGTCCGACGTGTGGCAGGCGCCGATCGAGGTCTGCGAGATCCATTCGATGTCGATGGAGCATTTCGCCTATCCGTGGATGGAGAAATTCTTCGGCGAGGATGCGCCGCGCTACCGCCGTGCGCATCTGACAAATGCGATGCTGACGATCCCGTACCTCGTCATGGTCGACGACTTCCAGCACCGCGTCTACCGCAAGCCCGATATGACGCGCGACGAGCGCTATGCGACGTGGAAGGAACTTGAGACGATCTATCTTCCGTGGCGCGACTACGACGGCGACGCGTTCCTCGAAAAGGGCGGCTTCTGGATGCAGAAGCAGCACATCTTCCTGTATCCGTTCTACTACATCGACTACGCGCTTGCGCAGACCTGCGCGTTCGACTTTTATCTCAAGCACCTTGCCGACAAGGACAAGGCATGGGCGGACTACATCGCGCTGTGCAAAGCGGGCGGCAGTCAGGGCTACTTTGAACTGCTGAAGATCGGCGGCGTGCGCAACCCGTTCGACGAGACGACCGTGCGTGACATCACCGCGGCGATCGAAAAACTGCTCTGATCAGAGGGCAAAGGACCGCCCGTCCGGAAAGGACTCCTATGCGAAATCCGTTTTCGCGCTCCGAGCTGGTCTTCGGCTCCGAAGCACTTGAAACTCTAAAACACAGCCGCGTCGCGGTGTTCGGCGTTGGCGGCGTCGGCGGCTATGCCGTGGAAGCGCTCGCGCGCGGCGGCGTCGGCGCGCTCGATCTCGTGGACGACGACTGCGTCGCGCTGACGAACCTGAACCGCCAGATCATCGCAACGCACGACACGATCGGGCTCCCGAAGGTCGAGGTTGCGGCGGAGCGCGTCCGTTCAATCCATCCCGACTGCATCGTCACGGCGAAAAAGATGTTTTTTCTGCCCGAGACGCGGGATGCATTCGATTTTGCCCCCTACGATTATGTGATCGATGCGATCGATACGGTCGCCGGCAAGCTCGCGCTGATCGAGGCCAGCAAGGCGGCCGGAACGCCGATCATCTGTGCGATGGGCGCAGGGAATAAGGTCGATCCGACGGCGTTCCGTGTTACGGACATCTCCAAAACAGAGGGCGATCCGCTTGCGCGCGTGATCCGTGTGGAGTGCCGCAAGCGCGGCATCACCGGCGTTAAGGTCGTGTGGTCCAAGGAGCAGCCTGTGAAGGCGCAGATTTCCGAAGCGCTCGAACGCGATCTGCGGGAGGAGGGGAAGGCGGCGGAGCGCCGCTCGATCCCGGGTTCCACCTCGTTCGTGCCGCCGGTTATGGGCATGATCCTTGCCGGCGAGGTCATCAAAGATCTCATCGGATTCCCAAAGCGCAGCAATTGAACAGCCAAAGCCAAAAAAGAAAGATCCGCAGAGCGAATGCTCTGCGGATCTGTTGTTACTCGGCTTTCTTTGCGGCAATTGCGGTCTTGCGCTTGCGGCCCGCCGAAACGGGCTTGGGCTCGGACGCATCGCTGTCGCCGTGGATCAGACGCGGCGGGGCGAGCTTGCGGATCGTATCCGCGGTGATCTCGCACGTCGTGACGTCGGTCTCGGACGGGATGTCGTACATGATGTCGAGCATGACGTCCTCCATGATCGCACGGAGACCTCTGGCGCCGGTCTTGCGTTCGATCGCCTTCTTGGCAACTTCGCGCAGCGCGTCCTCGGTGACGACGAGCTTGACGCCGTCCATCTCGAACAGGCGCTGATACTGCCGCGTCAGAGCGTTCTTCGGTTCGGTCAGGATCTTGATCAGCGCGGCTTCGTCGAGGTTCTCGAGCGTCACGATGACCGGAACGCGGCCGACAAACTCGGGGATCAGTCCGAACTTCAGAAGGTCTTCGGGCAGGATATCCTTGAGCACGGTGCCGATGTCCTTTTCCTCGTACTTCTTGATCTCGGCGCCGAAGCCCATCAGCTTCGTGCCGCAGCGCTTTTCGATGATCTTGTCGATGCCGGTGAATGCGCCGCCGACGATGAACAGGATGTTCGTCGTGTCGATCTGCAGGCATTCCTGCTGCGGATGTTTGCGGCCGCCCTGCGGCGGAACGTTGGCGACGGTGCCTTCGAGGATCTTCAGCAGCGCCTGCTGCACGCCCTCGCCGGAAACGTCGCGCGTGATCGAAACGTTCTCACCCTTGCGGGCGATCTTGTCGATCTCGTCGATGTAGACGATGCCGGTCTGCGCGCGGGCGATGTTGTAATCGGCCGCCTGGATCAGCTTGAGCAGGATGTTTTCCACGTCGTCGCCGACATAGCCGGCTTCGGTCAGCGCGGTTGCATCCGCGACGGCGAACGGCACGTCAAGGATCTTGGCGAGCGTCTGGGCGAGCATCGTCTTGCCGCATCCGGTCGGTCCGAGCATAATGATATTGCTCTTCTGCAGCTCCACATCGTCGTCCTTCTTCTGGAGACGGACACGCTTGTAGTGGTTGTAGACCGCGACGGACAGGGCGCGCTTGGCGGCCTGCTGCCCGATGACGTATTCGTCCAGCGCGGCGACGATCTCGGCGGGCTTGGGAATGTCGGCCAGAACGGCCTGCGGCTCGGCGGTTTCGTCGGGCTGGTCGTAGCGCATATCCTCCTGTACGATCTCGCGGCAAAGCTCGACACACTCGTTGCAGATATACGCGTTCGGACCCGCGATCAGTTTGCGGACCTGATTGCGCTGCTTTCCGCAGAAGCTGCAGCGGACTTTATCGAAATTATCTCTGTCTCTCGTTGCCATCGCTTATCTCCTCGGTTGAATGATCTCGTCGATAAGACCGTAGGACAGCGCCTGTTCGGCGTCCATGAAATTGTCGCGCTCGGTGTCGTTCTCGATCGCGGAGAGCGGCTGGCTGGTCCGTTCGGCAAGGATCCTGTTGAGTCGTTCGCGGATCTTTAAGATCTGCTCCGCATGGATGCGGATTTCGGTCGCCTGACCGGATGCGCCGCCGCTGGGCTGGTGGATCATGATCTCGGCGTTGGACAGCGCTTTGCGCTTGCCCTTCGCGCCGGCTGCGAGCAGGAACGCGCCCATGCTCGCGGCGAGACCGACGCAGATCGTCTGGCATTCGCACTTGATGTACTGCATCGTGTCATAGATCGCAAGACCCGCGGAAACGGAACCGCCGGGGCTGTTGATGTACAGGAAAATATCCTTATCGGGATCTTCGGCTTCCAGAAACAGCAGCTGCGCGATGACGAGGTTCGCGACGTCGTCGTCGATCGGGCCGCCCAGGAAGATGATGCGATCCTTCAGCAAGCGGGAATAGATGTCATACGACCGCTCGCCGTGGCCGGATTGTTCGACCACCATAGGTATCAGGTTCATACGGATACCCTCCTTCTTTGCAAAGTCATACGCTATCAGCGTATGCGGTTAGGCCTCTTCCTTTGCAGATTCTTCGGTTTCCACAGCGGAATCGGCAATCAGTCTGACCGCCTTGTCGACCGCGGCGCGCTCGCGCAGGTACTCGTTGTCGCCGTCGGTCAGACGCGCCTTGAAGTCCTCGGCTACGAGGCCGTTCTCCTCGGCATAGCGCTCGATCTCGGCTGCAAGATCCTCGTCGGAGGCGGTGATGCCTTCGGCCTTAATCACGGCGTCAATCACGAGCTGCATCTTGACGCGCGCCTCGGCGTCCGGACGGAAGTTCTTGCGCATCTCCTCGACGGTTGTGCCGAGGTACTGGCAGTAGGTGTTCATATCCAGACCGCTGCCGGAGAGACGGTAGGTGAGGTCCTGCACCATGTAGTCCACCTGACGGTCGATCATGACGTCGGGAATTGCAACGGTCGCGTTGTCGCATGCACCCTTGATCGCGGCGTTCTCGCGTGCAACTTCACTGCTGCGCTTCTTCTCTGCGGTCATTTTTTCCTTTTTGTCGGCTTTCCATTCCGCAACGGTGTCAAACTCGGAAATGTCGCCGATCAGATCGTCGTCGATCTCGGGCAGTTCCTTGACCTGCACGGCCTTGACGTCGCAGGCGAAGACGGCTTCCTTGCCGGCAAGATTCTCGGCATGGTACTCGGTCGGGAACGTCACGGTGATGTCGCGATGCTCGCCGGCCTTGACGCCGATCAGCTGCTCCTCAAAGCCCGGGATGAACATGTGCGAACCGAGCACAAGCGTTTGATCCTCGGCGGTGCCGCCTTCGAACTTTTCGCCGTCCACGGAACCGCTGTAGTCGAGCAGCAGACGGTCGCCTTCGGCTGCTTCGCGCTCCACATCCGCAAAGCGGGCCTGCTTTTCACGCTCGTCCTCGAGCGCCTTGTCCACGTCCTCGTCGGTGACGGTCAGGTCAGCCTTCGGAACCGGGATTCCCTTGTATGCGCCGAGCGTGACCTCGGGCTGCAGCTGAACGGTCGCGGTGAATTCGACGCCGTCCTTGCCGATCTTGTTGATGTCCAGCTCGGGCCGGTCGACCGGGATCAGCTTGTGCTCTTCGACTGCCGCGTCGTAAGCCGCGCCCCAGAGCGCATCGAACGCGTCCTCGTAGAAAACGCCTTCGCCGTAGACCGTCTCGATGATCTTGCGCGGCGCTTTGCCCTTGCGGAACCCCTGAACCGTATAGCGGCTGCCGGTCTTCCGATAGGCTTCCTGCAGCGCCTTTTCAAACGCGTCTGCGCCGATCTCGATCGTCAGTTTTGCCTTGTTGCCTTCCAACATCTCAAATTGTGCCATCTTACTTCTCCTTATTCTTTGATGCGCTTGCATATTACGCCAGTATCATGTAAGTCTACCATACCCTTTTTTTGTTTGCAAGAACTTTTCTTTTATTTTAAACGAATGTTGCAATTATTTTGCAATCTTGTGGTATCATGCACATACGGATCGGAAAAGCAATCCGGACCCGGCGGAAAATCTTGACCGGCTCTGCAATCTATGGTAGTATATACGCAGTATGGTATTCTGTGGGGAAAGTATGGAACGTTATTGCATGATCGTTAATCCGACCGCTGCGAGCGGTGCGGCAAAGGATTCCGCGGCAAAGGCGGCGGAGTATCTGAAGCGGCGCGGCGCCGATCTGACCGTGTATGAAACGGAGCGGCCGGGGCATGCGACAGAGCTCGCCGCAAAGGCGGTGCGCGAAGGGTTCGACTGCGTCATCGCGGCGGGCGGCGACGGCACCGTGCGCGAAGCCGCACTTTCTCTGCTGCATTCGGATACCGCGTTCGGCATCCTGCCGTGCGGGACCGGCAACGATTTCGTCAAAACGTTCGGCATCTCCACGGAAATGGAATCGGCCTGCGAAACGCTCCTTTGCGGCGAGAACCGCAGGATCGATGCCGGTGAGGCGAACGGTGAGTTCTTCATCAACGTCGCGGGGTTCGGCTTCGACGTCGACGTGCTCGACAATACCGATGCGCTGAAGGCAAAGTTCAAAAACGGCAGCGCGGCCTACTTTGCGGGGCTTTTGAAGGCGCTGTTCGGCCTGAAGCTCCGGAAATCGGTCGTCACATTCCCGGACGGCACGATCGAAAAGAACGTCCTGCTGATCGCGGCGGGCAACGGCCGGTTTTTCGGCGGCGGCATGGAAGTCACACCCATGGCGGATCCGTCGGACGGACTGTTAGACGTGTGCATTATCCATGACATCAACTTCTTCAGCGCGCTCGGCGTGCTGCCCAAGTTCATGAAGGGCAGGCATGTCGGTACGCCGTATGTGACCTACCGGAAGGAGAAATGGGCCTCGGTAACCTGTGAGCCGGCTTCCCGCATTGAGGTGGACGGCGAACGGATGGACGGAACGCCGGTGACGTTCCGCATCCTCGAAAAAGCGCTCAAGATGCGCGTGCCGAAGGCGGAGCCTGTGCAGGCATAAGTTCAGAAGACAGCAAACGTGAGAGATTTTTGGGAGAGATTCAAAGCATATCTTCGGAAAAGCGCAGACGTAAAGCTGCAGATCGGCCAGATGACGATCTCGCGCCTTGCGGTGTTTGCGGTCGCCCTCGGCATCGTCGCGGTCGGCGCAGCGGCGCTCGTCTACATGCTGTACGGCAACCGTGAGGTGTCGCTGCATCTCGAACGGACCGAGATCGAACCGGGCAAGACCTACCGGTACAACGACGGGATCCTGTTCTACGAGACGCCGAAGTACTATGTTTCGATCGATCCCGCGCAGTCGGTGCGCGTCGACGAGTCCGAGATCTTAGCCGCGGTTGACGGCTACGACATGTCCTCGACGACGAAGATCGTGTTCGTCGGCAGCGCTGCGCAGATTCAGGGACAGGACGAGTTCATGCTCGGCGGCGGTGAGCGGATCCTGTCGGTGCGCGCGGGACGGCGCTATGCCGCGCTGCTGTACCGCAACCAGTACGACGACACGCGCATCCTGATCGTCGACGCCGTTTCCCGTCCGCAGACGAGCGTTGTCGCGACGCTTGCGATCACGTCGGGCGAGGTTGTCGCGTTCGGCTTTCTCGAGGAGAACGATCGTGAGCTTTTATGGGTGTCCACGCTCGACGTCGACCAGTTCTCCGAGGAGTCGCTCGTCCGTATCTACGACTGCGACAACAAGGGCGCGCTGATGTTCTACTCGGCGTCGCTGTACAATCAGACGATCGAGAACGCGATTCTGACCGGACACTGCCTGTATCTGGTCGGCACGCAGGATCTGATCCGCTACGACCGCACCGAGGAGGGTTTCTCCGCGGAACGTGCGCGCATCAATATCTACGGAAGCCGCATCGTCGCGTGCCGGCAGACCGAAGCAGGCGATTCGGCGTACTTTATCACAATGCCTTTGACCGGGACCGGCGAGCGGACGCATATCTACCGTCTGCTGACGGTTTCGCAGTCGGACGAGGTATGGGCGACCGTGCTGCAGAAGTTCATGCCGGCGCCGATCGTCACGGCCTACCTGCAGAGCGACGGCGTCTGTGTCGTCACGACCGAAACGTTCGAGCGCTTCTCGTTCGCGGGCAAACAGGTGCTGGAGCTCGAGCTCGAAGAAACGCCGACGGATGCGATTCCGTACGGCGATGCGTTTTTGCTGTTTACCCAGACCGCGTGCTACCGCGCGACGGTCCAGTAACCGGAGAAGGGAGGAACCGGCATGGTCGATCTTGCCATCCTGGCGATTCTGAGCCTGTGTGTGCTGGCGGGGTACTACCGCGGCACGATCTATGCGGCAATCAACGTCGGATTGACGGTGGTCTCGTTCTTTCTGGCTCTGCTGCTGATTCCCGCTGCATCGGGCATCATCAAGAATTCCGAATCGCTCTATCACGGGCTTCTGTACTATTTCGAAGGCTATGAATATGTCAGTACGACGAGCGTTGAGCGCGTGCACGATGTGGTGACGGTCGTTGACGACGGCGAACTCGATTACCTGATCGAGAATGCCGACATGCCGATCCCGATGGGCGACGCGGTCCGGAAGAATGTGCACCGCGCCGCGTATGCCGACAGCGGGATCTTTACGCTCGGCGACTACTTCAATCAGACGATCGTCGACGTCGTGATCAACATTCTTTCACTGCTGATCCTGTTCGGCGTGATCCGGCTGCTGCTCGGGCTGATTCTGCGCACGGTCGATTTTTCCATGGAGGGCATGCCGGTGCTGAACCGGTTCGACGCGGCCTTTTCCTGCGGAATCGGATTCGTGCACGGCGTCATGCTCGTCTATGTGCTGTTTCTGCTTGTGCCGGTTGCGCTTACGGTCGTTCCGCGGCTCGTCACGCTGCTGGACGACTCCGTGCTCGGCGGATTCTTCTATCGCGCAAATCCGCTGCTGCACCTGATTCCGACTATCTGACCCGCGGAGGATAACGATATGGAACTACATAAGATCGATCTTGCAATCATCGGCGCCGGTCCCGCCGGACTTGCCGCGGCGCTGTACGCCGTGCGCGGCGGCGCTTCGGTGCGCCTTTTCGAGGAGATGTTTGCAGGCGGACAGATCGTCAAGACGCATTGCATCGAGAACTATCCCGGCATTTCGGACGGCCCCGACGGTTACGCGCTGGCGGCGCGGTTCGAGGAGCATGCCCGGCAGTTCGGCGTGAACGCCGAATATGTCGGCGTGACGAAGCTTGACCTTGCCGGAAAGGAAAAGACGATCACGCTCGGCAGCGGGGAGGTCGTCTCGGCCAAAGCCGTGATCCTCTGCATGGGCGCTTCGCCGCGGGCGCTGAACGTGCCCG
>CADAQS010000055.1:10285-12610 GCA_902790115.1 uncultured Eubacteriales bacterium
GACGGCGCGTTCTACCGCAATCAGACCGCGACGGTCATCGGCGGCGGCGACACCGCGATTTCCGATGCGCTGTACCTGTCTAAGCTTTGTCAAAAGGTCTACGTCGTGCACAGGCGCGACGCGCTGCGCGCAAGCGCTGTGCTTGCGGACGCCGCGATGGGGACGGAGAATATTGAATTTGTCTGGAACAGTACGCCTGAGGCGTTTCTGGGCGACGGAAAACTCGCCGCGATCCGGCTGAAGAATACCCAAACGGGCGAGCTGTCCGATCTGGCGACCGACGGCGCGTTCGTCGCGGTCGGCATTGTGCCGCGCACCGAGCTGGTCAGGGATCAGCTCCGACTTGCAGCAGACGGGTCGATCGAAACGAACGAGCGCATGGAGACAAGCGTTCCCGGCGTGTTTGCGGCGGGAGACATCCGCAGCACTCCGCTGCGGCAGGTTGTGACGGCCTGCGCCGACGGCGCGGTTGCGGCGACCTATGCGATCGAGGCGGTGCGTGTATGATGCTTCCGAGAGAACAGCAGGCAAGGGCGCTGCAGCTTTTGAGCGAGGCGTATCCGGACGCGAAACCGGCGCTCCATTTCCGTTCGCCGTTCGAGCTTCTGGTCGCGACGATGCTCTCGGCGCAGTGCACCGACAGGCAGGTCAACAAGGTGACCGACGTCCTGTTTCAGAAGTACAGCACGGCGCAGGACTTTGCCGCGCTCGATTACGATACGCTCGTGTCCTACATCCACAGCTGCGGGTTCTTCCGCACCAAAGGACAGAACATCCTTGCGATGAGCAAACTCCTTTGCGAGCAGTACGGCGGCGAGGTTCCGCAGACGATGGAAGAATTGACCGCGCTGCCGGGCGTCGGGCGCAAGACCGCCAACGTCGTTCTGTCGAACGCGTTCGGGATTCCGGCGATCGCCGTGGATACCCACGTGTTCCGCGTCACGAACCGCATCGGACTTGCCGAGGCGAAGGACGTGGAAAAGACCGAGCAGCAGCTGATGGAGAACATCCCGCAGAAGGACTGGTCGGCGGCGCATCACTGGCTGATCTATCACGGCAGACAGGTGTGTACGGCGCAGCGGCCCAGGTGCGACGCGTGTACGCTCAGGGAGGTATGCGATTTTGCAGTTCATCGATAAGACAAGAATCTATATCAAGGCGGGGAACGGCGGCGACGGCTGCGCGGCGTTCCATCGCGAAAAATATGTCCCCAAGGGCGGCCCGTCGGGCGGCGACGGCGGCAAGGGCGGCAGCATTATCTTCATCGCCGATCCGCAGGAATCGACGCTGCTTCCGTTCAAGCGCGCCGTGCATTTCCGTGCCGAAAACGGCGAAAACGGCCGCGCGGAGCTGCAGCACGGCAAGGACGGCAAGGATCTTTATGTCCGCGTTCCGGTTGGCACGATCGTGCGCGACCTGGAAACCGGCAGCATCCTCGCCGACATGAGTGAACCCGGCAAGGAGCGCACGGTGCTCCGCGGCGGACGCGGCGGCAAGGGCAACGCCCGCTTCGCAACGCCGACGCATCAGTCGCCGCGCTTTGCGCAGAACGGCATCAAGACCGAGGAGCGGCAGGTCGAACTGGAGCTGAAAACGATCGCCGACGTAGGCATCATCGGCTTCCCGTCGGTCGGAAAGAGCACGATCCTTTCGGTGCTGACGAGTGCCCGGCCGAAGATCGCAGCGTACCATTTCACAACGCTGACGCCGAATCTCGGCGTGGCTGAGCGGCACGGACGTTCGTTTGTGCTGGCCGACATCCCGGGTCTGATCGAGGGCGCCGCGGAAGGCGCCGGACTCGGGCATGACTTTCTGCGCCACATCGAACGCACCCGGATTCTCGTGCACGTGCTCGACGCTTCGGGCAGCGAAATGCGCGACCCACTCGAAGACTATCATAAGATCAACGCCGAACTTCTCGGCTTTTCTGACGCGCTTGCCGCGCTTCCGCAGATCGTCTGCTGCAACAAGATGGACCTGCCGGGGGCGGAGGAGAACCTTGCGGCGATCCGCGCCGCGCTCGAAAAGGAGGGCGTTCCGGTGTTTGCTGTTTCGGCCGCAACCGTGCAGGGCTTCGACGCGATGCTTGACTGCATCATCAAGATGCTGGATGCGCTGCCGCCGGTGCGCGTGTATGACGAGACCGAGATCGATGTGGAGGTAGGCTATGAGCAGGGCTTTACGATCGCCCGCGCGGACGACGGCGCGTTTGTCGTCGAGGGCGGCGACGTCGACCGGCTGCTTGACACGACCGATCCGGAGGACGACGCTTCGATGCGCCGCTTCCAGCAGCTTCTGATCAAAACCGGCATTATCGCCGCTTTG
>CADAQS010000056.1 GCA_902790115.1 uncultured Eubacteriales bacterium
AACCGAGCGGAAAACGCAAAACCATCTCAGTTTTCCCGGGTGTTTTCGGAAGCGCCCGGCGGTCTCCGAAAAGATAAGGGAATTCTCAAGCGTTAATAAGACCCAATAAAAGACGAAAGAAGAAGGAATATTCAAAACCTTCATTGAACAGCAGGGATCAGGAGGCAGCCGATATGGCAAGGTATTATATTGCAAGCTGCGTCTTTACGACGCGTTATCCCGCGCTGTCGAAAGCTGTTGCGGATTACGTTGCCGCCCGCGGCGACCTTTCGATCGTGCGCTGCTGCGTGCCGAACTACAAGACGGAGTTTTTTACGGAAAAGCTCACGGAGCCGTATCGCGCGTGGTGGTCGGCGCTGCGGCAGAGCGCCGAGTTTGCGCCAGGCGATACGGTGTATTCGCTCTGCCACAACTGCACCGCGATCCTCGAGGAGTGGAAGCCGGGCGTGAATACCCGTTCGCTCTGGGAGCTGATCGACGGCGATCCGGAGTTTGCGCTGCCCGACTTTGGCGGGCGGGAGCTGTTCGTACAGGACTGCTGGCGGATGCGCGACCACCGCGCCGAGCAGGATGCGGTGCGCTCGCTGCTTTCCAAAATGCACGTTACGGTGCGCGAACTGGACGACGCGTTTGAAAGGACCGAATTTTGCGGCAATTCGCTGTACCGCGAGGCGCCGCCGCGCAACGCAAAGCTCGCGCCGGTGCGCTTTGGGGAACAGGCGAAAGGAAAGTTTCTGCCGCATTCGGCGGAAGAGCAGAAAGCGCTGATGCAGGCGTACTGCGAACGCTTCGGCAAAACGCCGGTCGTCGCCTACTGCCACTACTGCGTCGAAGGCCTGCTTTTGGGCGGCGCGAACGCGTTCCACCTTGCCGAGCTGCTGTTCGATCCGGCGGCGTGCAACAGATAATCGGAATCGGAGGAAGGGACTATGGCAAACGTCAGGCTTGTCTCGCTGAAGTGTCCCGCGTGCGGCGGACAGATGGAGCTTGCGGAGGACGCGCGCTCGGCGCGCTGCCCGTTCTGCGGGCATACGGCGCTGATCGACAGCGCGGAACCCAAAGAGCAGCGCACGGTTGTGGAGCGCACGGTTGTGGAGCGCACAGTCGTGCCGCAGTCGGCGCAGCCGGCGGCAAAGAAGCGCAGCAGAAAATGGATCGGCTTTTTGATCGCGGCGGCTGGTATTCTGCTCGTCATTTTGGCAAACCGCGAACTGCGCTCGCGGATCTTCCCGCAGGCGGTCGATCCCTACGACGCGGTCACGGTTACGTTTTACGGCGTCAGCGGCGAGGGACATGCGCGCGTTGAAAACGGCAACGGCGGAAAGCTCGGCTCAGTGCGCTTTTCGCTTGATCGCGACAGCAATCTGAAAAACGGAGACACCGTGACCGTTTCCGGCAAGGCGCCGGAAGGCTATCGATTCGATCCCGCGCAAAAAGAATACACGGTCACGGGGCTGACCGAGGTGCTCGGCGCGATCGAACAGCTGACCGACGCGGAGCGGGAGGAGCTGCACGCCTATACCGCGGAGAAGATCGACAATTCGTGGCGCGACGTGGACAGCGCGGGCGTGCCGGTTACGTGGGAGCGCGAGCGAAAGGGGCTGATCCTGCTCGGCGCGGCAACGCCCGATGCGCGGCACAAAAACCTGCTCTACGACGTGTACTGCACGACGGTCACGAAGACCGACGGGGAGCAGCGCACGTTCTGGCAGGCGGTCTGCTATCCGGACGTGATGCGCCGCGGCAGCGGGGAGCTGATGGTCGATCTGACGCGCGCCTCGCTCGAGTCGTGGAACCTAGGCTATTTTTACGGCTATGCGGCGTCGTCGGCTGTGTACGGCTGGGAGACGGAGGCGGAGATGCGCTCGGAGCTCGGCTCGTCGCAGAACTATACGATCGTATCGGAGGAGAAATGATGCAGTGGGAGTATTCCAGCGGGGCGGTGCTGTACCGGATGCAGAACGGCGAGCCGATGTATATTCTGGTCTATGATTCGCATTACGGGTTCCCGAAGGGACATATCGAGCCGGGTGAGGACGAGCAACAGGCCGCGCTTCGCGAGATCCGCGAGGAGACCGGCCTTTCGGCCGCGCTCGACACGCGCTTTACCGAGCGGATCGAGTACGACCTTCCGAAAAAGCCCGGCACGCGAAAGCGCGTGACGTTCTTTCTGGCAGCCTGCGGCGCAAAGGACGAGCCGCAGGCGTCGAACGAGATCCGCCGCGTCCGCGTCGTTCCTTACGCGGAAGCGCGGGAGCTGCTGTGGCTCGACAGCCTCAAAACCGTGCTCGAAAAGGCCGACCGGGCGATCCGGCAGCAAAGCCGAAGGAGCGCGCCTTTGGAACGGTGACGGATAGTGGATTTTATCAAAAAGGAGAGCAGTCTTTCTGATCCCCGCGTTCCGAAAAGCCTCCGTTTCTCCCTTCCCAAAA
Source organism: uncultured Eubacteriales bacterium (assembly GCA_902790115.1). Lineage (GTDB taxonomy): Bacteria > Bacillota > Clostridia > Christensenellales > CAG-138 > UBA3792. Next base: position 2,433 of record CADAQS010000056.1, read on the forward strand.
CAAAAGAAGCCAAACAGAGGTTCCGCTTCTTTTGGTCCTTTTCTTCACTCCGCTTCACTTTGTTCGCTTCGTTACATAGGTGCCGTTGCGCGCCCGCTTCGCTCCCCGCGCATCGCCATCTTCACGAAGAAAAGGACCCTCCTAATCAATTCCACAAAAAACGAAAAACAGCAGGCAGCGATGCCTGCTGTTTTGTAATCCCGTTTACGCCTTTGCGACGGCCCTGTGGAAGACCTTTTTGCCCTTGCGGATCTTGACGCCCTCCCGGAGAGCGTCCCGGGTGACGAGCTGATAGGTATCGGTGACCTTTTCGCCGTCGAGCGTGACGCCGCCCTGCTGGATGAGCCGGCGCGCTTCGCCTTTGCTGGAGGCGAGCTTGCAGGCGACCATCAGATCGACGATGTTCATGCCGTCGTCGGGCACGTCGAGCTCGGTGGTCGGCATATTGCTGTCGTCGCCGCCGCCCGCAAAGAGCGCGCGCGCCGCGGCCTGCGCCTTGTTCGCCTCGTCTTCGCCGTGCACGAGCCGGGTCAGCTCGAAGGCGAGCAGCTCTTTTTTCTCATTGATGCGCGACGGATCCCAATGCTCCATCTGCTCGATCTCTTCGATCGGGAGGAAGGTCAGCATGCGGATGCACTTCATGACGTCGGCGTCGCCGACGTTGCGCCAGTACTGATAGAACTCGAACGGCGAGGTCTTGTTCGGGTCGAGCCAAACCGCGTTGCCGGCGGTCTTGCCCATCTTCTTGCCCTGCGAGTCGGTCAGGAGCGTGATCGTCATCGCGTAAGCGTCCTTGCCGAGCTTGCGGCGGATCAGCTCCGTGCCGCCGAGCATGTTCGACCACTGATCGTCGCCGCCGAACTGCATATTGCAGCCGTGGTTCTGATACAGGTAGTAGAAGTCGTAGGACTGCATGATCATATAGTTGAACTCGAGGAACGACAGTCCCTTCTCCATGCGCTGCTTGTAGCACTCGGCGCGAAGCATATTGTTGACCGAGAAGCAGGTACCGACTTCGCGCAGGAGCTCGATGTAGTTCAGGTTCAGCAGCCAGTCCGCGTTGTTGACCATCTCCGCCTTGCCCTCGCCGAATTCGATGAACTTCTCCATCTGCCGCTTGAAGCACATCGCGTTGTGGTCGATGTCCTCCTTGGTCAGCATCTTGCGCATGTCGGTGCGGCCCGACGGGTCGCCGATCATCGTGGTGCCGCCGCCGATCAGCGCGACCGGCCGGTTGCCCGCCATCTGGAGCCGCTTCATCAGCGTGAGCGCCATGAAGTGCCCGGCGGTCAGGCTGTCCGCCGTGCAGTCAAAGCCGATATAGAATTTCGCGCCGCCGTTGTTGATCAGATCGCGGATCTGCGGTTCGTCCGTCACCTGCGCGATCAGCCCGCGCGCTTTGAGTTCCTCATAAATCTGCATGTTTTCCTCCGTTTGCCGCATTGCGGCCGTTTGCATGGGGCGAACATCCTGCCGGCTGCCCGCCAAAAGCCCGTCCGGGCGGCATTTTAGGGTTTTTTCATTCCGTCCGATTATAGTATAGCGCGGTAAAGTTTGTCAAGCGTTCCCGCGCGATTTCCGGCCTTACGCGCCCTCGAACTGCGCGCGGTACATCGCGTCGTAGGCGCCGTGCGCGGCAAGGAGCTGCTGATGCGTGCCGCGCTCGACGATGTTCCCGCCCTGCATGACGAGGATCTCGTCGGCGTTTTGAATCGTCGAAAGCCGGTGCGCGATCACAAAGCAGGTCCGTCCCTGCATCAGCCGCAGCATCGCCGCCTGGATCTTCTGCTCGGTCTGCGTATCGACGTTCGAGGTCGCCTCGTCGAGGATCAGCATCGGCGAATCGATCAGGATCGCCCGCGCGATCGTTAGCAGCTGCCGCTGTCCCTTGGACAGGTTCACGGCGTTGTCGGAGAGCATCGTGTCGTACCCGTTCGGGAGCGAGGCGATGTAGCCGTGGATCATCGCGGCGCGCGCGGCAGCCTCGACCTCGGCGCGCGAGGCGTCCGGCCGGCCGTAGGCGATGTTCTCAAAGATCGTGCCGTAAAACAGCCACGCGTCCTGCAGCACCATCGTGAATCCGCGCCGCAGCGCGGTGCGTTTGAGGTCTGTAATCGGCGTGCCGTCGAGGCGCAGTTCGCCGCTGTCCGCGTCGTAAAAGCGCATCAGAAGGTTAATCAGCGTCGTCTTGCCGCAGCCGGTCGGTCCGACGATCGCAACCAGCCTGCCCGGTTCGGCATGGAAATCGATCCCGTGCAGGATCTCGCGGCCGGGGTCATAGGAGAAGCGTACGGCTTCGGCTTCGACGTCGCCCTGCACGGAATCCGGTGCGATCGCGGAGGGCGCGTCGGCAGGCTCGGGCGGCTCGTCGATCAGCCGGAACACGCGTTCCGCCGCCGCAAGCGCCGACTGCAGGTCGGAGATCATGTTTGCAAATTCGTTGATCGGACCGGAGAACTTGCGCGAGTACAGCACGAACGACGAGATATTGCCGAGCGTCACGCGGCCGCTCATGAACAGCAGCACGCCGAACACCGAGATCAGCGCAAGCGACAGGTTGTTGATCAGATTGACCGTGGGTCCGTTGAGGCAGGCGAACCGGTCGGCGGCGTAGAACGCGTCGACCGCCTCGTCGTTTTTCTCCCCGAACCGGTCGGAAAACGCCTGTTCGCGTCCGTAGGCGCGGATCGTCCGCAGGCCTGCGGTGATCTCCTCCACAAAGCCGTTCATCTGCCCGAGCTTTTCGGAGCGCCTGCGGTAGAGCGGGCGCACCTTTTTCGACCGGTAGCGCGTGACGAGCACCGAGATCGGGATCGTCACGACGAACACGAGCACGAGCAGCGGCGAGATCGTCACCATCATCCAGAGCGAGCCGACGACCGTGATCAGGCTCGACGCCATCTGCACAAGGTCGTGCGTCAGCGATGCGTTGACCGTATCGACGTCGTACGAGATCCTGCTGATCACGTCGCCCGGCTGGTGCCGGTCAAAGTACTCCACCGGCAGCGTCACCAGCCGCTCGAACGCGTCCTTGCGCATCGCGTAGACCGCGGAACGGCTGATTTTAATCATCAGCACCGAAAGGAGGTAGCTCATGCCGCCGGACAGCAGATAGCAGCCGATCATCAGCCCCGCATAGCGGAACACGGTCGGAAAATCCACGCCGGTCTCGGCTGCGATCGCGTCGATCGCCCGTCCCGAAAGCCGCGGACCGATGAGCGCGAGAAGGTTGCCGAATATGCTCAGCGCCGCTGCGAACACGAGCCAATACCACTGCGGCCGAAGGTAGCGCCAGATGCGCAGCAGCACCTTGCCGGCGGGCTGCGTCGGCCGCTCGAAGGCGCCGCGTCCGCGTCGCGGGAACACCGTTCTTCCGTCCTGCTTGCTCATGCCGCCACCCCCATCTGCTCTCGGCAGATCGCCCGGTACGCCTCGCACGAGGCGAGAAGCTGTTCATGCGTTCCGCAGCCGAGCACACGCCCTTCGTCGAGCATTAAGATCTTGTCTGCCCAGCGGATCGAGCTGACCCGCTGCGCCACGATGACCGTCGTCGTGCCGGAAAACGCCTGCCGCAGCGCCTTGCGAAACGCCGCGTCGGTCTGGTAGTCGAGCGCGCTCGAACAGTCGTCGAGCAGCAAAATCTCCGGCTTGGCGGCGAGCGCCCGCGCGATCAGCAGCCGCTGCCGCTGTCCGCCCGAAAGGTTCATGCCGCGCTCGGAAAGCACCGTATCGAGTCCGTCGGGCAGATCGTTCCAAAAGCCCGCCTGCGCGACGCGGATCGCCTCCTCGCGGTCGGCGTCGGTCACCGCGCGGGCAAAGTCGATGTTTTCACGGATCTCGTCCGCGTACAGAAAATCATTTTGAAACACCGCGCCGAACTTTTGGTGCAGCTCCGCTTCGTCGTAGGCCGAAACCGGCTTCCCGTCGATCGAAACCGTGCCGCTGTCGGGACGGTAGAAGCCGAGCAGCAGCCGCAGCACCGTGCTTTTGCCGCTGCCGGTCGGGCCGATGATGCCGAGCGTCTGTCCGCGTTCGAGCGTTACGGAAAGGTGCGACAGGTTTTCGGCGACCTTGTTGTAGGAAAACGAAACGTCCGAAAACGCGATGTGCGGCGCATCGGGCGCGGGCGCCGCATCGGCGATCTCCGGCTCCGCGAGCGGCGTATTCAGCACCTCTTCGATGCGCTTGCCGCTTGCGATGCCCTTCGAGCAGATCGTAAAGATCCGCGTGATGCCGATCAGCCCGTTCAACAGGATCGTAAAGTAGTTCAGAAACGCGATGATCTTGCCCGGTTCGGTCGCGCCTGCACGGACGCGGAACGCGCCGACCACGATGACCGCCGCCATGCCGACGTTTAAGAATACGGTCATCAGCGGGTTTGCCGCCGCCATCGTCACCTCGGCCTTCTGCTCGGTGCGGACGACGTCGCGGTTCGTTTCGGCGAAGCGTTCCGTCTCGAAGCCGCTCTTGGACAGGGCGCGGATCAGCCGCACGCCGGTCATGTTCTCCTGAATCCGGCGCACGAGGTTCTCGGACGCCTCCTGCGCTTTGGCGTACAGCGGGATGCTCCGCCGCGAGATCAGCACGAGCAGCCCGCCGAGCAGCGGCAGCGCCGCAAGCAGGATCAGCGTCAGCACCGGCTCCATCAGCGCGCACACGAGCAGTCCGCCGAGCAGCAGGATCGGCGCGCGGATGCCGAGCCGCAGCATGCGGTCGATCATGTCGTTGACGTGGTAGGTGTCGGTCGAAACGCGCGAAATCAGCGACGGCACCGTGAACCGGTCGACGTCCCGGAAAGGCAGCCGGGTGATGCGTGAAAACAGCGTCCGCCGCAGCGAGCGCGTAAACTCGGCCGCGATCTTTGCCGCCATGCGGTTGGCGATCACCGCGCCGAAAAACGCCGCGAGCGCGCAAAGCAGCATCAGCCCGCCCCACAGAACGAGCTGCGTCTTCTGTCCGGTCGGCGCGACGACGTCGATGATGTGCTCCAAGATCCACGGCAGGAACAGTTCGACAAGCGTTGCCGTAAACTTCAAAAAGATCTGCACCGCCGTGCGCCCGGTCTGCGGCTTCAGAAACGAAAGAACGCGCTTCATGCTTCCTCCTCCGTGACGATCCGGCCGCAGTACGCCGCGGCCTGCTTTGCGACTTTGTCCGCGATCGCGCAGAGCGACGCCAGCTCCTCGTCGGTCAGCGCCGCGCCGAGGTATTCCCGCCATGCGCGAAAGCCGTCGCGGATCTCGGGCAGGATCGCCTCTGCGCGCGCCGTAGGGAATACGCATATCTGCCGCCGGTCGTTTTCATCCGGCCTGCGCTCGACGTAGCCCGCCTCCTCGAGCAGCGCCATCTGCCGCGTGACGTTGCTCTTGTCGAGGAACAGGTTCTTGCTCAGCGCATCCTGCGTGATGCCCGGCCGCCTGCACACGTGCAGCAGGCACACGCTCTGCCGCCCGTTCAGCCCGAGCGGCGCAAAGCGCTCGTCCCGGAACATGTCCGAGCACCGCGCGATGATGCCGATGTTCTTGAGATAATACATGCTTCCTCCAAAAGGGACAGAATCGTTGCGCCCGCAACGATTACAGTATAGACCCGTTCGGCGCGCGTGTCAACGGGACGGATCAATTTGCGGTTGAAGAAGCGTTCGTTTTCTGCTATGATAGACGAAAGAACAGACGGGACGGAGGGCGGACGGATGCCGTATCGGGTATTTTTGAAGAAGCATGAGGAGCGGCGCATTGCAGACGGGCATGCGTGGGTCTACGCGAACGAGGTGGATCACATCGACGGCAGCGGCAAAAACGGGGATCTTGCGACGGTTTATGACGCGGCGGGACGGTTCCTCGGCCGCGGGTTTATCAACCATCTGTCGAAGATCCTGGTGCGGATTCTGCTCCGCAACGACACGGAGACCGTGGACCGGGACTTTTTCGTGCGGCGGATCCGCGCGGCGAACGACGTGCGCGTGCGGCTCGGCTTTACGGACTGCTACCGGGCAGTCTTTGCGGAGTCGGACGATCTGCCGGCGCTGATCGTGGACAAATATCACGACGTGCTGTCGATCCAGGTGCTCTCGCTCGGCATGGAGCTGCATAAAGCGGAGATCGTCGACGCTTTGGTCGAGGTCTTTTCGCCGCGCGGCATCTATGAGCGCAGCGACGTCGAGGTGCGAAAAAAAGAGGGTCTGGAGCTGCACAAAGGTCCGCTCTACGGCGACTTCTCCCCGCGCGTTTTCATCACGGAAAACGGACTTCAGATGATCGCGGATCTCGAAAACGGGCAAAAGACCGGGTATTTTCTCGATCAGAAGGAGAACCGCTTTGCGATCCGGCGCTACTGTAAGGATGCGGAGGTGCTCGACTGCTTCTGCAACGTGGGCGGATTCTCGCTGAACGCGGCCGCCGCAGGCGCTTCGCACGTTACCGCGCTCGACATTTCCGAAAAGGCGCTGGAGGACGTGCGCGAAAACGCGGCGCAAAACGGGTTTTCCGACCGCATCGAGACCGAATGCGGCGACGTGTTTGAGCGGCTTCGCGCCTACAAAAGCGCGGGACGGCGGTTCGGCGTGGTGATCCTCGATCCGCCTGCCTTTGCCAAGACCGCCAACGACGTCAAAAACGCGTACCGCGGCTACAAGGACATCAATATTCTCGGCATGAAGCTCGTCGAAAAAGGCGGGTTCTTGGTCACGGCGTCCTGCTCACATTACATGAGCGCGACGCTGTTTGAGCGGATGCTCAAGGAAGCCGCGCACGAAAGCGGACGCCGCATCCGCGTCTTTGAGTCGCGCACGCAGGCGCCCGATCACCCCGCGCTCCTCGCCGCCGACGAGACGACGTATCTGAAGTTCTATATTTTACAGGTGCTGTGAGTTTGGATGATATTAGAAAGGTACTTCTTTTCTGAGGAAGAAAAAGAAGTACCAAGAAAAGAAGGCAAACCTCTGTTGGATAACAAAGCCTGGGGAAGGGAGAACAGAAGGTTTCGGGAAGGCGATTTGAGAAAAGAAGCCGGAGATTTCCGGCTTCTTTTTGTGCTTGGGGAAGGGAGGAAAGATGCAATCGTCAGTTTGTTGCTACCGAATTTTGATATTCTGATACGGAATGGAAAAAACACGTCTCTGAAAGTCTCTGTACTGTTTTCCCAAAACTTTGCTATCCAACAGAGATCCCGCTTCTTTAGGTCCTTTTCTTCACGAAGAAAAGGACCTTCCTAATAAATTCCAAAAACCAATCCGTCAGTTCGCGGTCAGGGCGGCGAACTTCTGCGCGAACGCGTTCCGGATCAGCTGCTGTCCCGCGCTGTTCGGGTGGATGCCGTCCTCGCAAAGGTACGGCAGCAGGCAGCGCTGGGCTAAGAATGCGTCGCGGAGATCGACCAGATCGACGCGCTTTTGTTCGGCGAGATCCTTAATGCCGTTCGAATAGCGCTCCTGATAGCGGTAGATCGCGCCCTCGTCGCCGAGCCAGAGCAGGATATTCTCCTTCGACAGGCCGTTGCGCGTGATCCAGTCGAGATAGCGCGAGGCCGAGATCGGCGGGAGCGTCGCCAGCACCGGACGGATCCCGCAGTCGCGCACGCGGTCCACAAGCGTTGACAGCGTGGCAAGAAACTGCGGCAGCGGCGTGTTCGGCTCATGCTCGTCGTACGGACGCTCGGACACCTCGTCCCAGCGGAAGTCCGCATCGTTGCCGCCGTACTCGATCAGCACCGCATCCGCCGCAAGCCCCTTTTCGAGCTGCCGCGTGACCAGCTTGCCGCCGCGGTCGATCGTGTACCCGAACCGACTGCAGTTCTCCAGGGTGATGCCGTATTCGGCGGCCAGCGAATCCAGGTCGTCTCGCGTTGCAGCTGAACGCCCTTTAAGATGGAGTCGCCGAAGATAGCAAGTTTACTCTGTGTTTTCATAATTCTTCACCTGCCGTCACATTTGCGCCGTAATTCAATCTTGCGCGAATTTGTCTTTACCGTTATAATATGGGATGTGGAGGCAAATGTCACCCTATTGCGGCGAACAGGCGCTCCACCGCGGCAGGAGCGCTTCTCCATCCGCGAAATTCTACCGGTAGAATTTCAAAAATCAACTCTACCGAGAATAGAATCGCCCGAATTCAAGGGTTTTTGAGGGTATTATGGAAGACGAACAGGTTCGCAGGATCGTTGCACAGCGGCTGACCGCCTACCGCAAACGTGCCAATATGACGCAGGCAGAGCTTGCCGAGAAGATCAATTATTCCGACAAATCCGTCTCCAAGTGGGAGCGCGGCGACGGGCTGCCGGACCTGCTTGTGCTGTGCCGGCTTGCCGAGCTGTACGAGATTCCGGTGGACGAGTTTCTGCACGAGGGCACGCTCAAGCGTCCCGCGGGTGAACAGCGCCGCCGGCATTGGCTGATCTCGCTGCTGTCGATCGGACTCGTGTACCTGATTGCGGCGGTCACGTTCTATATCCTGACCGTGCTGAATGTTCCGTATGCCTGGATGTGCTTCGTGTGCGCGCTGCCGATCAGCGCGATCCTCGCGGTCGTATTCAGCCATGTCTGGAGCGGCACGCTGCTGCGGTGCCTGTCGGTCAGTGCGCTCGTGTGGTCGATCGCCGCGGTGATCTATCTGTTCCTGATCCTGCTTGCCCGTCCGATGACCGGCAACTATCTGCTGTTCGCGCTTGCCGGCGGTATGCAGGTGCTGGTGCTGCTGTGGTACCTCTTGCAGCATTACCGGAAAAAGAGCACCCAAAAAGGCGAATGACCTTTGTCCCGTTCCGGCTGCAAAAACGCGCTGTCCGACGGACAGACAGCAGCGATGACCCGGGAGGATCGGAACGATGCGCCGGAACGCGCGCTTGCGATACAGATACAGCTTCCTCCTGTCCGATCGGCAGGTCGGAGCGGCTGCGGGAGAGCCGCGGCATGACCTTTGAGAAATTTGCAGAAAGGAAAGTGATACTTATGTTCTGTACCAGTTGCGGAAGCCGTCTCCCCGAAGGCGGTGCGAAATTCTGCCCGAACTGCGGCGCGCCTGTGCATGCGGTTGAGCCTTTCGTTCCCGAGGCGGAAGCAGAAGACGTCAAAGCCGAAGCGTTCGAGGCTGTCGAGCCTGCCGTGGAAGCAGTCGAGGAAGTCAAAGCGGAAGCTGCGGAAGCGGTCGAGGAAGTCCAGACCGAAGCCGTCGAAACGGCGGAGGAAGCTGCGGAAACGTTCGAGGAAGCCCGGGAGGAGGCCGTCGAAACGGCGGAAGAAGCTGCCGAAACGGTCGAGGAAGTCCGGACCGAAGCAGTTGAAACGGCGGAGGAAGCTGCGGAAACGTTCGAGGAAGTCAAGGCGGAAACTGCGGAAGCGGTCGAGGAAGTCAAGGCGGAAACCGCCGCGCCGAGTGCCGAACCGGTGAAAGAGATCCCTGCGCCCGAGCCGGCGGCTGCGCCTGCTGCGGCAGCGCCGGCAAAGGCCGGACTGCACTTCACGGCGACGCTGGCGATCGTGCTGACGGCGCTGACGTTCCTGCTTTCGATGTTTGCGCTGATCGCGGTCTTTGCCTCGATGCACGAGGCGCTGATCATCCTGCTCTCGATCTTTGCGATGCTGTGCGCTCCGCTCGCGTTCGGATTCGGCGCGGCGGCGTTCATCGTCGGACTGAAGAAGAAGCGTAAGGCGACCTGGATCATCGGTCTGATCGCGGCCCTGCTGAACATCTGCATGGCGTTCATGTCCCTGATCTATCTGATCGCAGGGTTCGTCAAGGCTGTTGCCTGAAAACGGATCTCAAAAAGGCTTTCCGCAAGGAAGGCCTTTTTTGGTTTTTCGGCGGTCGGGAGCGGGACGATGCCGTTCGATCCGGAAAAAAGAGAAACTGCACAAGTTCCGTCCGCACACACCGTACCCGTTGAAAACTCCAAAAGCATGTGCTATACTGTCGAAAGAAATCTGTCGGAAGGGGGGCGGGACGATGAAGCGAATGCTGGCGGGGCTGCTGCTGTGCCTTTTGCTGGGATGCAGCGCTGCGGCCACGGAGACGCCCGAAGCGCCGGTCGAAACCCTGCCGCCGACGAGTGCGCCGCAGCAGATCGAGGTATCCGCGCCGACGGCTGCTCCGACTGCGGTGCCGAGCCCCGTTCCGACGCCGACAGCGACGCCTTCGCCGAGCCCGACGCCGACGCCCACGCCGACCCCCACGCCGAGTCCGACGCCCGAACCCACGCCGTTTTCGGTGATCTGGCTGCCGGATACGCAGCAGCTTGCCTATAAGGATCCCGACCGGCTGGCGCAGATCGGCGCATGGATCGCGGCGCACCGGGCGGAGGAGAACGCGGTGCTGGTCGTGCACACCGGCGACATTGTGGACAACGGGTTCAAGGACTGGGAGTGGGACAACTTCGATCTTGCGCTGTCGCAGTTTCGGGACGATCTGCCGTTCTTTCCGGTGGCGGGCAATCACGACATCGGCGTGAATCTGCAAAAATACACCGCTTATGTCAGGCGCGGTTTTTTGGATCGCTTCCCGGACGAACAGAAGTTTCAGGGCGGCGAGATGCTCTATGACGTTCTGGACGCGGGCGGGCAGAAGGTTCTGCTGCTGGGCATCGGCTGGGACAAGGGCAAAAAGACCGACGAAAAGCGCTGGCTCGACGAAGTGATGGCGCGGTACGGCGAACTGCCGTGCATCCTGATCACGCACGGATACCTGACCGATCAGAAGCGCATTCTGCCGAGCTGCCGGTATCTGGAGACGAACGTCGTCGCAAAGTATCCGAACGTGCGGCTTGTGCTGTCGGGACATTCGAGGGAATACTATTCGCAGGCGTTCGAATACGACGACGACGGCGACGGAACGCCGGACCGCACGGTGCACGCGATGATGCTGAACAAGCAGGGCAAGGCATATTGCTTCCGCGTGCTGACATTCGACCCGATGACGCATGCCGTGCAGGTGCGGACGGTTTCACCCGATCCGGACACGGCGGTCACCGAAAACAAGGATCTCGGCGCGATCGACTTCACGATCGAAAACGCCTATTGAAAGGAAAACGAAAATGGAAAAACCGAAAAAACAGGACAACACCGCAGCCGGTCTGCCGATCGGGCTGTGCCTCGGCACGGGCATCGGTGCGGCGCTCGGCATTCTGACAAAGAACATCGGCCTGTGGCTGCCGATCGGCGCGGGCCTCGGCCTGGCGGTCGGGCTTGCGCTCGGCCCGGCGTTTGGAAAGAAAGAGGACGAAGAAACCGCGCCGGACGGGAAGTCGGAGGTCGAAGAAACCGCGCCGGACGGGAAGGAAGAGGAACCGTAAAAACGAAAAAGAGCTGCGGAAACTCCGCAGCTCTGTGTTTTTTAAAGGTTTGTCCGCGCTTTTTTGGGGAAAAAGCGGAACCGCGCGTCACCAGTCCTCGGCCGCGCTGATGGTGTAATCGTCATCTCCGTCGTCGAACAGGAAGTCATCGTCGTCGTCGGACATGTCGTCGCCGAAGTAGTCCCCTTCGGCAAGGGAGTGCAAATAGGTCTGGGCGGCAGCCTTTTCGATCGGGTCCAAAATACCGTCGCCATCCAAATCAAAACCGATGACCATATTGTTGCTCCTTTCTTTCGGGTGCATTCAGCGTACCACAAGTCGGGCGCGCGCCGCTATCAAATGCGTGTAAAAATTGTTCGGAAAGGGCATGCCGAATCCGGATAACCGCTATGCAGAATGCCGTAATAATCGAATGAAACCTATATGCTTTTCATGAAAAATTACGGCGGATTTACGGTTTTCATACGAAAAAATATTGACTTTATCAGGGTTGAATTGTAAAATAATCTTGAACAGATATTCAAAAAATGTTCATTCGGATGTGACACGGAAACGTGTTTCAAAAGCCAAGAAAAAATTTCATCAGGAGGGATACAATGAAGAAGTTTCTGGCAATCCTGCTGTGCGCACTGATGGTTCTGGCAATCGCCTGCACCAGCACGCCGGCAAACACCACCACGGAAACCGAAACCAAGACAGAGGAGAAGGCGATCAAGGTCGGCATCATCCTCGTCGGCGATGAGAACGAGGGCTACACCTATGCGCACATCGAAGGCATCAAGGAAGCGCTCAAGAACTGCGGCATCGATGAAGCGACCCAGACCATCTGGAAGTACGTCATCCCCGAGACTTCGGTCTGCTACGACACGGCGGTCGACCTCGCGGACAAGGGCTGCAACATCATCTTCTCCAACAGCTACGGCCATCAGTCCTACATGGTCCAGGCTGCTGAAGAGTTCCCGGATGTCGTCTTCGTGCCCTGCACCGGCGATACCGCAAACGTCTGCGGCCTCAAGAACGTGGTCAACATGTTCCCGCAGACCTACCAGTCCCGCTACGTCTCCGGCGTCGTTGCCGGTCTGAAGCTCAAGGAGCTCATGGATGCGGGTACCGTTACCGATCCGTACATCGGCTACGTCGGCGCTTATCCGTATGCAGAGGTTGTCTCCGGCTACACGGCGTTCTTCCTCGGCATCAAGTCGATCGTTCCCGAAGCGCACATGGACGTTATGTACACCTCCTCCTGGTTCGATCTGAACAAGGAGAACGAGACTGCCAAGGCGCTGATGGCACGCGGCTGCGTCATCATCGGTCAGCATGCAGACTCCACCGGCGCACCGACCGCTGTGCAGGCGGCTCTGGCGAACGGCGAAGTCCACTACAGCGTCGGCTACAACGTAGACATGCTCTCCGTTGCGCCGGATGCGGCTCTGACGAGCGCGCAGAACAACTGGTCCGTCCTGTACACGCAGGTCCTCAAGGACTTCATGGCGGGCAAGGAAGTCGCGCATGACTACACCGCGGGCTACGAAGCCGACGGCGTCATGATCTCCGAACTCGGCAAATCCTGCGCACCGGGCACCAAGGAAAAGGTCGAAGAGGTCATCAAGGGTCTCAAGGACGGCACGATCCATCCGTTCGACGTCTCGACCTTCACGGTGGACGGCAAGCCCGTGGATTCCCTCGTCTATGACTTCTCCACGATGAACTCCGACTTCACGGCGGTTCAGTATGTCGGCGAGAAGATCGAGTGCATCAGCGACGGTTACTTCCATGAGTCGCTGTACCGCAGCGCACCGTACTTCGAGCTGCGCGTGGACGGCATCACCGAGCTCAACAACTGATCGGATCGAAACAAGGCGGCTGGCTTCAGCCGCCTTTTCGTTTTTCCGGCTGCGTCGCGAAAAAAAGGTGCGTTCGCACGGAAAAACATCTGCAAGATTCCCGTTTACAAGGGCGCGCGTTTTTGGTAAAATAAAAGGAGGGCATACGGGGCTTCTGCGTGCCCGATTCCGCGACAGAAAGGATGACGCATTTGGAAAACGCCATTGAAATGAGAAACATCACCAAGCGGTTCGGCAAGGTCGTTGCGAACAACGGCATCAACCTTGTGCTGAAAAAGGGTGAGATTCTGTCGCTGCTCGGTGAAAACGGCAGCGGAAAGACGACGCTGATGAACATGCTTTCGGGTATCTACTATCCCGACGAGGGCGAGATCTACATCGGCGGCGAAAAGGTCGAGATTCAGTCGCCCAAGGATGCGTTCGATCTGCACATCGGCATGATCCACCAGCATTTCAAGCTGGTCGACGTGCTGACCGCGGCGGAGAACATCATCCTCGGCCTGAACGAGAAGACCCTGGTCGATCTGAAGGGCGTCCGCAAGTCGGTCAAAGAGATCTGCGACCGCTACGGCTTTGTGATCGATCCCGACAAGAAAGTTTACGACATGTCCGTGTCCGAAAAGCAGACGCTGGAAATCGTCAAGGTGTTGTACCGCGGCGCGGACATTCTGATCCTCGACGAACCGACGGCGGTTCTGACGCCGCAGGAGACGCGCAAGCTGTTCGAGGTCATGCGCAACATGCGCAACGACGGCAAATCCATCGTCATCATCACGCATAAGCTCCACGAGGTCATGGAGATCTCCGACCGCGTCGCGGTTCTGCGCAAGGGCGAATACATCGGCGACGTTGCGACCGATCAGACCGACCCGCAGAAGCTGACCGACATGATGGTCGGCCGCGCGGTGCGTCTGAACATCGACCGTCCGCAGGCGGCGGAGATCAAGGAACGGCTTCGCGTCGAGCATCTGACCGTGACCGACATCGAGGGCGTCAAGAAGATCGACGACGTTTCGTTTTCGGCGAACAGCGGCGAGATCCTGGGCATCGCGGGCATTTCGGGCAGCGGGCAAAGGGAGCTTCTGGAAGCGATCGCGGGGCTGCAGAAGGCGAACAGCTCGGGAAGGATCGTGTACATCAAGCCGGACGGTTCCGAAGTGCTGATGAGCGACATGGAGCCGATCGACATCATCAAACAGGGCGTGCTGCTCTCGTTCGTGCCGGAGGACCGCTTCGGCATGGGTCTGGTCGGCAGCATGACGATCACGCAGAACGTGATGCTGCGCAGCTACCGCCGCGGCAAAGGTCCGATGCTCGATCAGCGCTTCCCGAAGAACCTGTCGCAGAAGATCGTCCGGGATCTTGAAGTCGTCACGCCCGACATTGACCGCATCCCGCTGCGCCGCCTGTCCGGCGGCAACGTGCAGAAGGTGCTCGTCGGCCGCGAGATCGAGCAAAGCCCGACCGTGCTGATGACCGCCTATGCGGTGCGCGGCCTGGACATCAACACCTCCTATACGATCTACAACCTGTTGACCGAGCAGAAGATGCAGGGCGTCGCCGTGATTTACGTCGGCGAGGATCTCGACGTGCTGCTCGAGCTGTGCGACCGCATCCTCGTCCTGTGCGCGGGCAAGGTGTCCGGCATCGTGGACGGCAGAAAAACGACCAAAGAGGAAGTCGGTCTGATGATGACCCATCTGGGCGCGCAGGCGGCTGCGGAGGTGAAGGCATGAAAATCAAGAGTGAACCGCTGATCCGCATCAGCAAACGCGACGGACTCGCGCAGTGGAAGGGCTGGGGCATCCGCCTCGCCGCCGTGCTCCTTTCGCTGATCGTTAACTCGATCATCATCTACGCGATTGTCAAGATGAACCCGATCGCGGTCTACAAGGAGATGTTCGAAGGCGTTTTCGGCACCTCGCGCCGCATGTGGGCGTGGATCCGCGACATGATGCTGCTGCTGTGCATCGCGGTCGGCCTTGCGCCGGCGTTCAAGATGCGCTTCTGGAACATCGGCGCGGAGGGACAGATCCTCGTCGGCGGCATCGGCGCCGCGGCGTGCATGATCTACCTCGGAAACGTCGGTCTGCCGAACGGCCTGCTGCTTGTGATCATGGCGCTGGCAGCGCTGGTCGCGGGCGCCATCTGGGGTCTGATCCCGGCGGTGTTCAAGGCGCAGTGGAACACGAACGAGACACTGTTCACGCTGATGATGAACTACATCGCGATCCAGCTGACCTCGTTCTTCATCCCGATCTGGGAGCATCCCGCAGGCAGCAACACGGTCGGCGTCATCAATTCGGCATCCAAGGCGGGCTGGTTCCCGAACCTGTTCGGACAGATGTACGGGCTCAACGTGACGATCGTCATGCTGATCACAATCCTGATGTTCGTCTACCTGCGCTACAGCAAGCAGGGCTATGAGATCGCGGTCGTCGGCGAGAGCGAAAACACCGCGCGCTATGCGGCGATCAACGTCAAGAAGGTCGTGATCCGCTCGATGACGATCTCCGGTGCGATCTGCGGGCTGGCAGGCTTCCTTGCCGTTGCCGGCGCGGATCACACGATCTCGACCGACACCTCCGGCGGCAGAGGCTTTATTGCGATCATCGTCGCATGGCTCGCCAAGTTCAACACGCTCGTGATGATCCTGATCGCGGCGCTGATCGTGTTCCTGGACAAGGGAGCAATCGCGATCGCCTCGAAGTTCCAGCTCAGCAACGACGTGTCCGACATCCTGACCGG
>CADAQS010000057.1 GCA_902790115.1 uncultured Eubacteriales bacterium
GCAGCTTATGCCCCGCCCGTCATCTTCCATTTGGATTAATTTCGTTTTTCCGATCAGTCAACGACTTCGTAATCGGCGTCGACGACGTCATCCTTCGGCGGCTGCTGATTCGTGCCGCTCTGCTGCTGTCCGCCCGCCGCCTGCTGCTCGGCTGCCGTCTGCTGATAGATCTTGCCGAACACTTCGTAGCTGACATTGGTGCATTTCTCGGTCTCTTCCTTGATCTTTGCCGTATCGGTGCCCTCGAGCGCCTTTCGGAGGTCGGCAACTGCCGCTTCGATCCGGGACTTGTCGCCCGCATCGATCTTGTCGCCGAGATCCTTCAGGGTCTTTTCGGTCGTGTAAACGAGCTGGTCCGCATGGTTGCGGGTCTCCGCCGCATCCTTACGCTCCTTATCTTCGTTTGCATAGCGCTCCGCTTCCTCGACCGCGCGCTTGATCTCGTCCTCGTTGAGGTTGGTCGAAGCGGTGATCGTGACCTGCTGCTGGTTGCCCGTGCCGAGATCCTTTGCGGAAACATGCACGATGCCGTTTGCATCGATGTCGAACGTAACCTCGATCTGCGGGACGCCGCGCGGTGCGGGCGCGATGCCGGCCAGCTGGAATCTGCCGAGGCTCTTGTTGTACTGCGCCATCTCACGCTCGCCCTGCAGGACATGAACCTCTACGCTGGTCTGTCCGTCCGCTGCGGTCGAGAAGATCTGGCTCTTCTTGGTCGGGATCGTGGTATTGCGATCGATCAGTCGCGTGAACACGCCGCCGACGGTCTCGATGCCCAGCGAAAGAGGTGTGACGTCGAGCAGCAGGATGTCCTTGACTTCGCCGCCGAGAACGCCGCCCTGAATCGCTGCGCCGATCGCAACGCACTCATCGGGATTGATGCCCTTGAACGGCTCCTTGCCGGTGACGTTCTTAACCATCTCCTGCACCGCCGGAATACGGGACGAACCGCCGACGAGAATGACCTTGTTGATATCGCTGTTGGACAGGCCGGCATCCTGCATCGCCTTCTGGACGCAGACGCGGGTCTTGTCGATCAGATCCGCGGTCAGTTCGTTGAACTTCGCACGCGTGATCGTAACGTCGAGGTGCTTCGGGCCGCTGGCGTCCATCGTGATGAACGGCAGGTTGACGTTCGAGGTCGTCGTGCCGGAAAGCTCGATCTTGGCCTTTTCGGCAGCTTCCTTCAGGCGCTGCAGAGCCATCTTGTCCTTGCGAAGGTCGATGCCGTTGCTGCGCATGAATTCGGATGCGATATAGTCGATCAGGCGCTCGTCGAAGTCGTCGCCGCCGAGCCGATTGTTGCCGGCCGTTGCAAGAACTTCGAATACGCCGTCGCCGATCTCGAGGATCGAAACATCGAACGTGCCGCCGCCGAGGTCGTACACGAGGATCTTCTGGTTGGTTTCCTTATCGAGACCGTAGGCCAGCGAAGCCGCCGTCGGCTCATTGATGATACGCAGGACTTCGAGGCCCGCAATACGGCCCGCATCCTTGGTTGCCTGCCGCTGGCTGTCGGTGAAATACGCCGGAACCGTGATGACAGCCTGCGTGACCTTTTCGCCAAGATAGCTTTCGGCGTCCGCTTTCAGCTTCTGGAGGATCATCGCCGAGATCTCCTGCGGCGTGTACTCCTTGCCGTCGATTTTTACTTTATAGGACGAGCCCATTTCACGCTTGATCGAAGAGATCGTGCGCTCCGGGTTCGTGATCGCCTGACGCTTTGCGATTGTGCCGACAAGACGCTCGTTGTCCTTGAACGCAACGACGGACGGCGTCGTTCTGCCGCCTTCGGAATTCGGGATGACGACGGGATCGCCGCCCTCCAGAATCGCAACGCAGGAATTGGTGGTGCCAAGGTCAATACCGATAATCTTACTCATACTGTTTTCCTCCTGAAAATCTTTCGATGAATTACTTGTTTTATTCTATGTCGAACCGGCAAATCTACGCGTTGCCTCAGTCCGATACTTTGACCATGCTGTGCCGCACGATCTTATCCTTCACACGATAACCCTTCTGGAACACCGCGAGGATCTTTCCTTTTTCCACGCCTTCGACCGCTTCGGCCATGACCGCGTTATGCAGGTTCGGATCGAAATCGCCCTCCGCTTCGATCTCGGACAAGCCCTGCTTTTCCAAAAGCTCGGTCAGTTTGCGATGGACGAGCTTGACGCCTTCCGCCCACGCTTCGTCCTTGCTGTCGATGCCGGCGACGCGATCGAAATCATCGAGCACCGGAAGCAGCGCTGTAATCACGTCCCGCTTGCCTTCTTCGTAGCTGTCAGCACGAATCGTAGCATTGCGGCGGCGGTAGTTGTCGAAATCCGCCTGGTTGCGCTGGAGCAGATTGATCGTCTCATCCAGCTGCTTCTGGAGCGATTCGACATGCGCTCTGACTTCATCCATCTCCGCCTGGGTCAGCGTGCAGCCCTGCTGCTCCTCCGTTCCCTGCGTCTCTTTGACTTCGGGTTCGGTTTTCTGTTTCTTCTTGGACACGTTCAGTCCTCCTTCAATAATGATTGCAGAATCACACCGAGATTCTGCTGAACTCCCTGTAAAACATTGATCACGCGGCTGTAGTCCATGCGCGTCGGTCCGATGATGCCAAACGTGCCGAACGGACTGTCATTGACGCGATAGGTCGCCGTTACGACGCTGCAGTCCTGCAGCCCCTCCTGCTCGTTCTCACTGCCGATCGTAATGGTGAACTCCATATCGGACGCTTTTTTCATCATCCGGTACAGTTCGTCACGCTGTTCGACCGTTGCAAGGAACGATTTGGCCTTGTCCATGTCGCTGTACTCGGGATAGCGCAGCATGTTGCGCGCGCCGGTCAGTTCGACCATACCCGTGCCGTACTGCTCGCTCTCGCTGGCCCGTGACAAAAGCGTTTTGAGAAATTCGCCGCGCGACTGCATCTCCGCACTGATCTCCCTGGTCAGAATCTCTGCGACCGTCGACATGCGGCGGTTGTAGCAGCGCTGCGTGATCGTCCGGGAAATCGTCTCCAGTTCCGCCGGCGTCATGTCCCTCGGAATGTCGATAACCGCGTCCCGCGCGACGCCCGCATCGGTCACGATCACCGAAAGCGCCTTGCCTTCGGCGAGCGGAACAAGCTGCAGATGCCGCAGCCGGTTGACCGCGATATCCGGCATCATGACAACCGCCGTGTAATGCGTGATCTCGCTCAATGCCTGCGCTGTCGAGCGAAGCACCGATTCGATGCCGCTGATCCGATTCCGGTAGTAGCTGTTCAGAAGCGTTTTTTCCGAACTGGACAGTTCCGCACGGCGAAGCATCTGATCGACGTACAGACGGTATGCTTTGTCGGACGGGATCCGCCCCGCCGAGGTGTGCGGCTGAGCAAGGTATCCGAGCGCTTCCAGATCCGCCATCTCGTTGCGGATCGTTGCCGGCGACCAGTTCATGTCCGCGCTGCGGCTGATCGCTTTCGACCCGACCGGGCTCGCCGAAAGAATGTACTCGTCGATCACGGCGCGCAGAATCTGAAGTTTTCGCTGATCCAGTTCCATTCTGCGCTCCTTTCTTTTAGCACTCTTTTTCTTCGAGTGCTAATCATCGTGATAAATGTACCACTTGCGACGGGAACTGTCAAGCGAACAAAAAGGCGGGAATGTGAAATCAACGTGAACTATGAAAAAGGAGCGGTTTTTGCCGCTCACCGTAATAGTTCCCAGTAATTTGTCTCGCGAAAATCAAGAAGGACGGAATTCAGAAGGTCAAGCCCGCGCGCATTCAGACGCAGGAACTTCGGATCGGATTCGTCCAAAAGCCCGCGGCGGCGATTCGCTTCGATCGCCTCGGAATAGGTCTCGAACACGCTGCAGCCGAAGCGGGTTTGAAAAGCCGTATCATCAACGCCCTCGGTCTTGCGTAGACCGAGCATCACGGTCTCGAACATTTGCTCAAACGTATTGATCAGAATGCGGTCGGCTTCCGGCACCCGCCCGCGCGCAACGCCTTTCAAATACGCCGGGATGCGATCGGTGACCGAAAACCGGTACCAATTCCTGCCCTCCGGCATAGAGGAATGCGCCGCGACGCCGAAGCCGAGATACGGCTCGTTATTCCAGTAAGTCAGATTGTGGCGGCAGGCATAGCCCGGCTTTGCGAAGTTGGAGATCTCATAACGCCGGTAGCCGTGCGCGTGAAGAAACGCCATGCCCGCATCCTGCATATCCGCAACGGCATCCTCGTCGGGAAGCGTCTCGGCGCCGCGCATGACATCCGCATGGAGCGGCGTTCCCTCTTCGAGAATCAGCGCATACGCCGAAACGTGCTCCGGCGCAAGATCGCAGACGGTTTCAAGTGTTTTGAGATAGTCTTCCTGCGTCTGTCCCGGCAGGCCGTGCATGACGTCGACGTTGATATTCGAAAAACCGGCGCGCCGCGCCCACTCGTAGGTGTGCACAAAGTCCTCGAACGAATGAACGCGACCGATCCGCTGTAGCAGCGCATTGTCCGCGCTCTGCAGGCCGATTGAAAGACGGTTGAAACCGGCGGTGCGCAGCGTTTTCAGCGCGTCAAAGGAGGCGGTTTTGGGATTGCATTCGATGCTGATCTCGGCGTCCGTCGCAAACGGAAACAGCCGATCCGCATACGCAAGCACGCCTGCAAGCGCATCGGCGGGCAGCACGGTCGGCGTGCCGCCGCCCCAAAAAACGGTGTCCGCAGACAGGCCGGGATACTGATTCCTCCGAAGCTGCAGTTCGGTTTTCAAGGCATCACAATACCGGCCTATCGAATCGTTCACGGGGACGGAACAGAAATCGCAGTACCGGCATTTTTGCACACAGTATGGGATATGGAAATACAGCGCGGTCATCCGTTGATGCGGAGGACGCTCATGAATGCATCGGACGGAACGGAAACCGATCCGACCTGGCGCATCCGCTTCTTGCCCTCTTTCTGCTTTTCAAGCAGCTTCTTCTTTCGGGAAATGTCGCCGCCGTAGCACTTGGCAAGCACGTCCTTGCGCACGGCCTTGACCGTTTCCCGCGCGATGATCTTCGAACCGATCGCCGCCTGAATCGGAATCTCAAACTGCTGGCGCGGAATGACGTCCTTGAGCTTTTCGGCGACGGCGCGGCCCTTGGCATACGCGCGGTCCTTGTGCACGATCGTTGAAAGCGCGTCGCACATCTCGCCGTTGAGCAGGAAGTCAAGCCGCACAAGGTCGCTCTTTTCGTAGCCGCAGATCTCGTAATCAAACGAAGCGTACCCACGGCTGCGTGATTTCAGACTGTCGAAGAAGTCGTAGATGATCTCGTTCAGCGGCAGCGTATAATGCAGGTTGACGCGGCCTTCCTCGATGTAGTTCATGTCGTGGAAAACTCCGCGGTTGTTCTGACAGAGTTCCATGATCGTGCCGACGTAGGCGGACGGCGTCATGATCGTCGCCTTGACCATCGGCTCCTCCATGTGCTCGATCTCGGCAGCGGGCGGCAGGTTTGTCGGGTTGTCGATGACCATCTTCTGCCCGTCGAGACCGTAGACATGGTACACGACGCTCGGCGCGGTCGTAACCAGATCAAGATCGAATTCGCGTTCGAGCCGCTCGGTGATGATCTCCATGTGCAAAAGGCCGAGGAAGCCGCAGCGGAAACCGTAACCGAGTGCAACCGAAGTCTCATGCTCGTAGACGAGCGACGCATCGTTTAGCTGCAGCTTGTCGAGCGCGTCCTTGAGATCGTTATAATGCGCGCCGTCGGCCGGATAGATGCCGCAGTAGACCATCGGATTGACGTGCTTGTAGCCGGGCAGCGGTTCGGAAGCGGGATTGTCCGCCGTTGTGAACGTGTCGCCGACCTTCGTTTCCGCAACGCTCTTGATCGATGCGGCGATGTAGCCGACCTCTCCCGCGGACAGACTGTCCACAGTCTTCCACGTCGGCGCAAACACGCCGACTTCGGTTACGTCGAACGTGTTCCCGGTCGCCATCGAGCGGATCTTCGTTCCTGCCCGGACTTCGCCGTCAAACACGCGCACATAGGACAGCGCGCCTTTGTAGTTGTCGTACAAACAGTCGAAGATCAGCGCTTTGAGCGGCGCTTCGACGGACCCTTTCGGCGCAGGAACGACATCGACGATCTTGGCAAGGACCTCCTCCACATTCAGGCCGGTCTTGGCGGAGATGCACGGCGCGTCGTCGGCCGGAATGCCGATGATATCCTCGATCTCATGCACGACGCGTTCCGGTTCCGCGCTCGGCAGATCGACCTTGTTGATGACCGGCAGCACCTCAAGTCCGTTATCAACCGCAAGATACACGTTGGCAAGGGTCTGCGCCTCGATGCCCTGCGTCGCGTCAACAACGAGCACCGCGCCTTCGCATGCCGCAAGCGCACGGGAAACCTCATAGTTGAAATCGACGTGACCGGGCGTGTCGATCAGGTTGAACATATAGGTCTTGCCGTCGGTGTGATGATAGAACATGCGCACCGCCGAAGCCTTGATCGTGATGCCGCGTTCACGCTCGATATCCATCGAATCGAGCAGCTGCTCCTCCATGTCGCGCTTGGCGACCGTGTCGGTCAGCTCCATCATCCGGTCCGCGAGCGTGGACTTTCCATGGTCAATATGCGCTATGATGGAAAAATTCCGAATCAAAGTAAGGTCCTGTGCCATATCATTCCTCCGAATATCTCCGATATCATACCGTACTGTTGCAAAAAAAGCAAGAAATATGATACAATTTCCTTGCGGAGGTGAGTTTATGAACGCAGATCTGATTCGGAACATGGAACGGCGGAACTTTCTCGTGCATACGGCGGCAAACGCCGAGGAAGCAAAGGCGATCGCGCTGTCGCTGATCGGCAAGCGCTCGGTCGGCATCGGCGGCAGCAAGACCGCAAAGCAGCTCGGTTTGTACGATACGCTGACAGGACAAGGCAACGAGGTGCACTGGCATTGGATGGTTGACAAAGCGCACAAGCAGGAGGAACGCGACCGTGCGATCCGCTGCGAGGTATACCTTGCTTCCGCCAACGCGCTGCTTGAGGACGGGCGCATTGTGGAGATCGACGGTACCGGCAACCGGGTCGCGGGAATTCTGTACGGTCCGCCCTATGTGATTCTGATCGTCGGCAACCAGAAGGTCTGCCCCGATTTTGACAGTGCGATTGCGCGGATCAAGCGGGACGCCTGTCCCGAAAACGCGCGCCGGCTCGGCAAAAAAACGCCCTGCGCCGCTACCGGCATCTGCGCCGACTGCCGTACGCAGGAGCGCATGTGCAACGCGACTGTCCTCATCGAATGGCCGCTTCGGATCCATAAGGAATTCCATGTGATTCTGGTGGACGAACCGCTTGGGCTGTAAGCCAAAAGGACAAAGAACGACCCGATCGGGTCGTTCTTTTGTATTGGGAGAACTCAGGTCAGAAACAGGAACCAGCGGTAGGCGAAACGTTTCCACCACGGATGTTTTTGCAGCGATGCGGCTGCATGGCGTACGATCGCGTGCATGGTCTTGCGTTCCTCGGTCATCGGATGGTTCGAGAAGGCCGCCTCCTCGGCAAGCGCCTTGGCATGCGGGTCGGACTTTGCGCCGAACCGCTCGAGCCGCAAAAGATACCGGTACATTGCAAGGATCGCCGATCTAGCATCCTTTTGCCGGAACGCCTGCTGTCTGCGGCTTCTGAGGTATCCGCCGATCCCCCACAGCGCAGCGGCGATCGCCGGCGGCACCAGCAGCAACAGCAGCCACCAAAGGTTCAGCTTTTTCAACTGCGGCTGATCGGTCGGCCGCACGGCGTTCTCGCTGTCGGGATCGATTTCCGGCTCTGCCGGTTTCGGCTGCTCGCCCAGCAGCGGGTTATTTGGCGCATCCTCGCCCTCGGGATCCTCGGACGGAATCTCCTCCGGCAGCTCCGACGGTTCGGGCGTAAGCGACGGATCCTCCGGCGCTTCGGACGGTTCGGGCGTGCTCTCCGGCTCCGGCGTTTCCTCGGGTTCGGACGGCTGTTCGGTCGGTTCCGGCCAGCCTTCGGAACCTGCCGTGCTTTCCACCGGCACCCATCCGACCGACGGCACATAGACCTCGGTCCATGCGTGCGCCATCTCGTCCGTGACGGTCTGCCGGACGCCCTCGTTTGCAACAAAGAAACGGTATCCGAACACATACCGAGCCGGGATGTCCAATGCCTGCAGGATTGCCGTTGTCGCGCTTGCGAAATGTACACAGTAGCCCTGCCGGCTGTTGTTCAGAAAGTACAGGACAAAGTCCTCTCCATCCGGGATGCGTCCCGGTGTGACCGTATAGCTTCCGGTGCGGCGAACGTGGTCCGCAACGAGCAGCGCAGTCTGATACGGATCGCCGGTATCGGCGAGTCCCGCGTTTTGTGCATACTGCAGAATCGCCTGTTGGAACGCGCCCGCCGAAAGCGTGTAACGCTGCTGCGCCCACGTCAGGTACGCCTGCTCCGCCTCGGTGACGGCATGCCGCTCGGGCGGAATCGCATCGGAATAGTTCCATCCATACTCGGTCGTTCCGTTTGCGGCAAGGTACGATTCGGCTCCCTTGGCGAGCGCGGCTTCAGAAAACCCGTACGGCACATACAGCATTTCCGACTTCTCGGCCCAGACCGAAAGCCGATGCCGCTCGCCGGAAGACGACGTGCCGAGAGCCGCCATCGACGACCATGCGCCGTTGTAATCGGGTACGGCATGCCATGCGTTGTTCTCATACCGGCCGAGCGAATAGGCGCGCAGGTACAGTTCGCCGTCGGTATCGTTCTCGATCTCCATGACCGGATCGCCGGTCCTGCGCCACTCCTCCTCGTCCTCGAGATTCTCGGTGCGCTTGACGCGATTGGTCAGCGCGCTCTTGACGTCATCGTACCAGTTCTGCATCCGATCGCCGATCATCTCCTGCCGCGTCTCGAACGAAAGACTCTGATACGTTTCGGGCGGGGACGCAAGCCGGATGCCTGCGCCGAGCAGAAACACGGAGAACAGCACTACAAACGTCGCAAGGCCGTACTTTTGGGCATCGTTGATCCGAAGGCCGCCGCTGATCAGGCATGCGCCGAGATACAGCAGCAGCAAGAACACGGTCCAGTGTCCGAGCGGCAGGTCGGTATAGATCAGGCTCAGCATGAATACCGGCAGCGGAACGATCAGCGGGAGCAGCAGCATCTTGCTGCGGATCAGGCTCCATGCCAGCGACAGGCCGAACAAGGCCATCATCGCAAGCACGAACCATGTCACCGCTGCATCGGGCATCGCCGTTACGCCTTCGGGCGGCTCAACCGCTGCCGCAGGCGGAAGAAACGGAACGTCGGGCGAAAGCACCTCGAGCATCGCGTTTATGATCAGCGAAAAGCCGTAGCCGATCAGCTTGCGGTTCCAAAGCAGCAGCGGAACCCAGATGAGAAAGTACAATCCGCCCGCGATCATGCCGTAGCGCGGAACATGCATCCACGCGGACAGGCAGACGCCGATCAGAATTGCGCTCCACACCAGCGGAGTGAGCGTGAACGGGATCTCGTATGCGGTCAGTACCGCGCACGGCACCGAAAGCACGGCAAGCGTGATCAAGATCGCATCGGACAGGACATTCAAACTTTTCCAGACGTATTTCATGCATCCACCTCCGGCTTGGCCGCAAGGCGGTAAACAAGCGTATCGTTGCCCGACCGGATCGGCGGCGTCGTTTCGGCATGGATCGGTTCGGAAAGGAACGTCTTCAGAAACGTTGCATACTCGCCGTCGGAGCGGATCGTATGCACGGTTCTGCCGATATACAGGACATAGGGAATCTGCTTTTTGAGCAGCAGTTCGGTCAGATAGCCGAGCTGATCGAGCAGGCTCTCCTGCTGTTCATACGACTCCGGCAGATCGACCGCGAGCACGACGTTCTTGCGCAGCATCTCCTGCGGCTCTCGTACGATCGGATCGTCGAACTTCGACGACAGCTTCCAATGGATCAGGTTGATCGAATCGCCTTCGCGGTACGGACGCAGTGCATGATCCTCCGAAAAGCCCTGCGGCTTCGGCCGCACGGTCTGATCCGACGGATCGGTCAGGTTCGGCACAGGCTCGGGCGGCTCGGGCGCAGGCAGCACCGTGAACGTGACTGCATTGGCGCGGCGGATCGGGATCGCAAAGAAGCCGAGATAGTCATACGCCCATGCGGAACGGATCGAACAACGAACCGTACCGATCCGATCGGTCGCAAATTCGAGTTTCTGTTCCGTCTC
>CADAQS010000058.1 GCA_902790115.1 uncultured Eubacteriales bacterium
ATGAAGGATATACGGTTGCCAAAGTCGGCGTTGCCGTACCGGGCAGCATCGATCCTTCTGCGAGTATCGTTTTAAACGCATACAATCTCGGTTTCCATAATACTCCGCTGAAAGCGGCACTTTCCGAACGACTGAAAAAGGAAGTGTACCTGATCAACGATGCGGATGCTGCAGTGCTCGCAGAGCATCGCGTAGGCGCTCTGAGAGGCGCAAAAACGGCTGTTATAGTCACGCTCGGAACAGGACTCGGCGGCGGTGTGATTCTGAATAATATGCTGTTTCGAGGCGGCAGGGGAAACGGAACGGAGCCGGGACACATGATCCTCGGAAACGGCGGCCGTGCCTGCACCTGCGGAAATGAAGGGTGTGCGGAGGCATACTGCGCTGCGACGCGCCTTGCGAAGGACGGCGCACAATATGGCTGGAACGATGCAAAAGCTGTGATAGATGCAGCCAGGAGGGGAGAGCCGGAGGCGGAACGGATCTTTGACGCCTATATCGATGATCTCGGTTCCTATCTCGCGTCGCTGATCAATCTTCTCGACCCTGATCGGATTGCAATCGGCGGCGGCGTCTGTGCGGCAGGCGACTTTTTGATGGATCCGCTTCGGAAAGACGCTAACAAGAAGAGCTTCTTTGCGCAGCCGACGGAGATCGTTGCCGCGACTGCCGGAAACGATGCGGGAATCTACGGAGCGGCCTTCATTACAGATTGATTTTCATAATATAAATCACAGCGGTGCTGTTTTGCACCGCTATTCTATTACCTTTTGATCATTTAACGGGATTATATGACCATACCGCCGTCAACGGACAGAATCTGTCCGGTCACAAACGGAGCGTTGGCAAGATACCATACCGCACAGGCTACATCTTCAGGCGATCCAAGCTTTTCGAGCGGAGTTTCCGATCGGAACGCTTCGAGCTCTTCGGGCGTCAGATGCGCGTTCATTTCCGTCGGAATCATTCCGGGTGCGACGCAGTTAACGGTAACGCCGCTTGGGGCAAGTTCCTTTGCAAGGGATTTGGTAAAACCGATCAACGCGGCTTTGGATGCGGAATAGATCACTTCACAGGATCCGCCGATCAGTCCCCACATGGAGGAAATATTGACGATTGCTCCTTTCTTTTCGCGTAGATCCTCCAAAAGCTGCTTGGTTAACAACATGGTCGATTTCACGTTTCCATCAAATACAAAATCATAATCCGCTTCGGTCGTTTCGGAATACAGCATCTGAGGAAGCGCTACGCCTGCACAGTTGACAAGAACACTTGGCTTTCCGAGCTTTTGATGCAGTTCGTCGATCATGCGCTTCCGATCATCGGATTTCGTAAGATCGCAGGAGAGAACCAGATAGGGACATTCACCCGGAAACGCCTTTGCTGTCTTCAGAACTCGATCCGGATGGCGATATGCCTGCAGCGCAAGCGCAAATCCGTTTTCGGAAAACTTCTTAGCGATTGCGGATCCGATTCCGCCGGATGCGCCGGTAATCAATGCGATTTTTTGCATGATGAAAACTCCGTTACGCCCAAAACCTGTCCGATATACATCGTGTGCGTGTCTCCGCTGCGATAATGCCGGTCGATGATTGCAGGATCTTCCAGTAAGGAAATATCGAGCTCGGAGCGGTGCAGGATTTTGCATTCGATCTGATAGCGGCAGCCTTCCAAACCGTCCTGCGCGCCGTATACGGCGGGAACAAGCGAACGGTTGATTTCCTTGCATTTATCGAAGTCGCGACCGGATTTGGTTCCGCAAAACGCAAGTTCCTGCTTCATCGCTCCCGGATCCGGAACGCTGATTGTAAAGGTATCACAGTCTTCCAGAAGCTCATGCGTATAACGACTGTGCCGAACATAGACGGTGGCACACAGCGTACGCCAGAGAATACCGAATTGACCCCAGCCGATCGTCATCGGATTGCCCTTGACCATCAGAAATGCGCCTTCCGGAAGCTGCGCAGTTGTTTCATCGATCCATTTCAAAGTATCCATTGATCCGTTCCTCCGATCTTTTTCTTCAGTATAACGGAATGGATAGAAAAAATCTACAAAAAAATAAAAGAGAGGCGTCTTTTCCTCTCTTTTACTTGTATGCACATCAGGTTTCTTCCATCGGATGAGCGTCTGCATGGCGGACACTCCTCTGGAACAGCATTGCGATGCCCCAGATGGCAGCCAGACCGACGACGCTGTATACGATTCGAGCCAGAATCGTTCCTGCACCGAAGATCCATGCAACCAGATTGAATTGAAACAATCCGACAAGCAGCCAGTTCAAAGCGCCGATGATCATCAGCAACAAGGCAACAGTGTTCATATGATCACTCCTTTCATCGGCGTTAGTATGCGTCGGGTCAGAAGGAATCATTCTCCTTTTTTTCTGGAAAAATTTCGATTTCGAAACGGTCGAAATTGATCCAGTCCATAAAGTCGGTAGCTTTGAATACGGTGTGGCTGAACGTATTGAGCTCATGAATGTGCTTGTTCAGAATCACCGGCCGCGCAACATCCAAAGCGCGGCAGAGCGAGTCGATAATCCTTGTCCAGCCCATAATATCAGAGGGTCGTGCAAGAGAAAACTCCTGCACGACATCCGTCTGAATCTTATGATCTGCGGTTGTTTTTGCCCAGACCTTCATGTTTTATTTTTTGTTGTTGTACGCAAGCGTCGCCGCAAACAGCGCCGAACCGGTCTCCTGATAGGTGCCGAGGAAGTTGCCGTACAGACGGTAATCACCGTTGATGTTGTTACCCGGCGTCCATTTCTCGCTCAGGTTGATTACGTAGATCACCTCGCCGGATCCGAGCAGCGTCATTCTGACGTAGGAGTATCCGTCCTCACCCTGAATGACTTCGGCAACCTTTGCACGGACACGGAAACCGTAATCGTTCGAAGCGTAGGTAGACTGATTTGCAAGCAGTGCGGAGACGGCCAGGCTCGAACCGATCTCCTTGTAGTTCTTCTTATATCCAGCAACAAACTTCTTGTTGTCGGTGTAAGTGCGGAAGACCATGCAGCTGGTGGATCCAGATTCGGCATCTTCCTTCTCAGCGTTGATCTTGATGTGGGAAACGCCGTAGAAAGAGGAATCCATCGTGACATTGAAGGAGAAGTTGCCTTCGCCGTCCACAGTGACGGAACCGCAGACAACCTTGGACGGGTTATCGCTTTCCGCAGTGAGTGTTGCATTGGGAAGCGTAGTGCCGCGAACGGTCAGCTTTCCGGAAGCATCCGCTTTGAGATCGACCAAAGGATTGCTTGCAACGGTCAGAACCATCTTATCAGGCGTGTAGACGTACGGTTCCACAGAGATCGTCGTTTCGGCAGATACCCAATCCTTCTTCTGCGCCTGCAGCGTGATCGTCTCGGTCGAATCGGAAGTAACGGTGTAATCCGCAAGGAAGAGACCTCCTTCATAAACCGTGATCGGAGTGCCGTTCATCGTGACCTGCACATCAAAATCATCCACATGGCCTGTGATCTTAACCAGATTGTCCTTGTCCGCCATGATCACACCGTTTTCGTTGGCAACAGGCTGCTCAAGGCTGATCGAAAGCGTCGGGAAATTCAGCGTAAAGGTCGGAACTTCAAGGCTCTTGGTCTGACCGGCTGCATCCGTGATGTAGATCTCGGGATGTACCGTGTAAGAGGATTCGGTGAGCGGTTCGTGCGGATTGTAAACGCTCTTCGGAACAAGGATCTCGAACGGAACCGCGCGATCATTGTCATTCGGCCAGGTGCGGTCGTCTGCATTCGGGAGAACAAGCGTAACATGCGACTTGCCCGGAACCTGGAAATGATACTTGATGCACTCTTCGCCCTTATCGTTCAGAACCTCTTCAATCGTAACGCGATCCGGATCTTCCGCCGTATTGCCTGTTACGGAACCGGAGTCGCCGGTGTTCTGCTGCGTTCCGGCAGGTTCGTTCGTGCTTTGATTCGTCTGCGCCTTCGAAGTCTGTGCAAGGCCTGCGCAGTTCAGCGTCTTGCCGCTGGACTGCATGAACATCAGCACGCCCGCGACGATGATGCAGAGAATCACGACGATGATCGCGGAGAGAAGAATCCAGAACAGAGGACCGTTGCCTTTGCCGTTGTTCTTGCGTTTCGGCGGAGTCGGTTCATATTCGTAAGAATCATCTTCCTCGGATTCGTCGTAATCGTAGTCTTCCTCGCGGCCATCCGGCTCTTCTTCGTCATAATCCGGTTCGGGCTCTTCCTCTTCATCTTCCTCAATGATGCGGCTGGCCTTTCGGGAAGTATGGGAGGGACGCTTGTATGTCGGCGCAGGAATGAATTCTTCCTCATCGGAATCTTCTGCTTCGGGTTCCGTTTCTTCCGGCTCGCTCTCGACCGGATTCTCGCGGTAGGAAGTTTCTTCGTCCGATTCTTCCATCAGCGAGACCGGAACGGTTGGCGTAAAGGCTTCCTGCTCCGGAAGATCCTCTTCAACAGCCTCAACGATCTCTTCCGCCGGTTCAGGCTCGGGTTCCCGAACGGGAGCTTTCTTCTCGGGACGAACGGGCTTCGGCTCGGATTCAGCCTTCACATAGTTCGGAACAGTCCAGGAAGGACGAACAAAATGACGGGTAGGCCGGGATTCGTCTACCGCGTCCGCAGTGACCGCTTCCGAAACGTCCTCCTTCAGGTTCGCCGCACAAACCTTGCAGTAAGTTGCATGATCCGGATTGTATGCGCCGCATTCTTTACAAATCATAGGGTACCTCCTGTGTTAATCACTCATACAAGTATATACATTATAAACCATTTTTCCGCATAATTGCATGACGAATATGTAAACAATTTAAGTCGAATGTATGATGATTCCTTGTCAAACCATGGAAATTATGTTATAAAAGGATGCGGAATCGCGTTTACTTGCATAGAATAGTAATAAATGCGACAGGATGGAAGAAAAGATGATATATTTTGACAACAGTGCAACGACCCGCGTTCTCAATCAGGCAGCCGATCGTGCAAGTCGGACCATGACGGAATCCTATTTCAATCCGGCTGCAGCATACGGTGCGGCCTTCTCTGTAGAAAAAGAGATGAACGCTGCTCGGAGCTTTGCGGCTTCCGTGTTGCATGTGCGTCCGGAAGAAGTGTATTTCACGTCCGGCGGGACGGAATCGAACAATATCGCGGTTTTCGGTGCACTGCGTGCCGCGCGCGGAAAGAAACGCGTCGTCACGACCATGGTGGAGCATCCGTCGGTATACGAAACCGTACTTGCTGCTGCTAAGCAATATGATGCCGAGGTCGTATACGCACCGCTGAATCCGGACGGAACCGTTGCGGTTGAAAAGCTCTCCGAAGTGCTGACGCCTGATACGGTGCTGGTCAGCATCATGCACGTCAACAACGAACTCGGCAGCGTCAACGATCTCGAACAGATTGGGGCAAAGGTTCGCACCTATGCGCCGAATGCCTTGTTCCATTCGGACGGTGTTCAGGCGTTTCTGAAATACGGATTTGACAGGATGCCGTGCGATTTGTATTCGGTTTCGGCACATAAGTTCCATGCACCGAAAGGGATCGGCCTTTTGTATGTCCGTAGCGGCGTCCGGATTGCCGGCGGACAGATTGGCGGGGGACAGGAGCGCAATTTTCGATCCGGTACAAGCAATACGCCGGCGATCCTTGGAATGGATACTGCAATGCGTCTCTATCAGGAGAACCGTTCGGTCTGGCATCAGAATATGTCCTCGGTTAAAATTCGGTTGTTCGAAGATCTCAGTTCGCTTCCGGATGTCGTTCTGAACGGACCTTCGCTTGAAAAAGGCGCGCTGCACATTCTGAATGTTTCGTTTTTAGGCGTACGCGGAGAGGTTCTGCTGCATGCGCTCGAGCAGAAGCAGGTTTATGTATCGACCGGATCGGCATGCTCTGCCAAGAAAATCGGCAAGAATCGCATCCTGCACGCGGTCGGCATCGACGGAGCAAGGCAGGAGAGCGCGATCCGCTTCAGCTTCTGTCCGTTCAATACGGTTGCCGAGGCGGATCTGGCATCTGAATATATTGCGGAACAGGTACAGCTTTTGCGTCGTTACAAAAGGAGATAAGTATGAAAAAAGTTTTATTAGTGCGCTATGCCGAGATTCATCTGAAAGGTCTGAACCGGCCCTATTTTGAGCGGATGCTTGTCGACCGCATGCGCGATGCCCTGCAGCCGATTCCTGCGCGGATCGAACGGGAGCAGGGACGCGTTTTCGTTTATGACGTTCCGGAACAGCAGCTTGCGGAAGCGGCAAGGCGTCTTTGCACGGTGTTCGGCATCCACTCGGTCAGCCCGGCGCTGTGCGTTGAGAAGGATTGGGAAGCGATCCGGCAGGCGGCAATATCGGAACTTGCCGATGTCGCGGACAAGCCTTCCACGTTTAAATGCTTTGCAAAGCGTTCGGATAAGCGGTTTACGATGACTTCGGAGCAAATCTGTCGGGAGCTCGGACATGCTTTGCTCGAAGCCTATCCGAATCTATCGGTCGATGTGCATCACCCGAAGATCAAAGTTACGGTCGAGGTGCGGCAGTCCAGCGCGTTCATATTCTCCAAGGAACTGCGCGGCGTGGGCGGCATGCCGGTCGGTACCAACGGAAAGGCGATGCTGCTGATCTCAGGCGGAATCGACAGCCCGGTCGCGGGATACATGATCGCAAAGCGCGGCGTTTCCCTCGCAGCGGTGCATTTTTACAGCTATCCCTACACGAGCGAGCGCGCACGCGATAAAGTCGTTGAATTGGCAAAGATCGTTTCCCGATTCGCCGGTGAAATGGATCTGTATCTGGTTTCGTTCACGGAGATTCAGCTTGCGATCTACGATCAGTGTCCTTCTTCGGAAACGACTGTTTTGATGCGTCGCCTGATGATGAAAATTGCAGAACGCATTGCAAATAACTGCGGCGCGCAGGCGCTGATCACCGGCGAAGCGATCGGTCAGGTCGCCAGTCAAACGATGGACAGCCTTGCCTGCACCGATGATGCAGTTACGATACCGGTGTTTCGGCCGCTGATCGGATTCGATAAAGAAGAGATCGTTGAAAAAGCGCAGCAAATCGGCACGTTTGAAACATCCATTCAGCCGTATGAGGATTGCTGTACGGTATTTGTCCCGCAGCATCCTGTGACACGGCCGAAAGTGGATCAGCTACGTGCAAGCGAAGCGCTCGTCGATTTTGAACCGATGATACAAAAGGCAATCGACGAAGCGGAGTGCATGAAAATTTCACAGTTTATTTTCGATTGACCGCGCAGCATTGTGCTATACTTGCTGTAACATAAATAGAAAGGAGTGACCGCCGCATGAAATATGTTTTTCGTCTCGTTGGTTTTTTGGTCATCGTATTGATCGTGGCGGCTTTGGCGCTGTACACGCTGAACAGCTTCGGATACCTGCACGGACCGATGTCCAAATGGATCAATAATGTAGCAAACCATTGTCAGGGAACCGTGAACGATACGGTGGATTTTCTCGAGAATCAGGATTATATCCCTTTTCCGACCGCCGAGCCCAAATCCGGCGAACCGACCCTGTCCTTCAAAGCGCCGTGATTTTTTATACTTGACAAAACCGAAACCGGATGCTATCATAACATTCGGTTTCAGACTGTCTGGGTGTAGCGCAGTTTGGTAGCGTGCTTGAATGGGGTTCAAGAGGCCGGAAGTTCAAATCTTCTCACCCAGACCATATTCTACGGCGGTTGCTTGCAGCCGTCGCAATATGGGGATGTAGCTCAGCAGGTTAGAGCGCGGTGTTCACATCGCCGAGGTCTAGGGTTCGAGCCCCTACATCCCCACCAAACAAGGACTTGCTTTTGTAAGTCCTTGTTCTTTTTTTGAAAAGCGGACTGCATGAAAAAGACACAAATCTTTGATTTTCTCTTTAAGTCCTGTAACGGTCGCTGCAGGACGTTTTTTGCCTCCTCTTTTGATGGATTCCTTTGAAGCATATTCGTTTCTGCGTTCGCATAGGCTTTAGCAAATCGCGGAGGAAAAGGATATGCACGTTATCGTTTTAACCAAAAGAAAATGGGTGACCATTCTGATTTGCTTTCTGATCATGATTGTAGCGGCGACTTTGGCAATCGTTTATTTCTGTTCCGACAAAGACGAAGCGCCCGCAGCGCCTGCGATGGCAGTTGTGGAATCCTACGAACTGCAGACCATTCCGTATACGGCAAAGGAAGTGCCGGTCTACCGTGTGAATCGGGATGACAACGTACTTGCGTTGACGATCGACGCCGCATGGGATGCCGATAAAACGGATTTTATTTTAGACACGCTTGACAAGTATGATGCCAAGGCGACCTTCTTTTTGTGCGGCGTCTGGGTCAACGCGTATCCGGACAAGGTAAAAGAGATCGCTGCCCGAGGGCATGTGATCGGAAATCATTCCTTGACACATCCGCATATGAACCGGCTGACCGCCGATCAGATCAAAGAAGAGATTGTAGGGGAATACAACGACACGGTCGTCAAAACGGTGCGCGAACTCGGCTATGAGATCGTTCAATGGGACATCGACAGCATCGACTGGAAGGAGAACCGTTCGGAAGAAACGATTCTGAATACCGTCCTTCCGAAGCTGAAAAGCGGAAGCATTATCCTATCCCACAACAACGGATATCATATCGAAACGTATCTTCCGAAACTGCTCGAAAAAGCCAAGGAACAGGGCTATCGATTCGTTACCGTTCCGGAGCTGCTCCCGGACGGGGAACACCACATCGATGTCAACGGGGTCTGGCAGTCCAATTGAACGGAGCAAACGGGTCGCTTTCTTCGGAAAGCGACTTTTCTTGCGCTTTGGACTTGATTTGTTCGTCTGGATTATGTATAATCGGAACGAATTTTAATCAACCGGAGCAATCTCTTGAAAACAAGCGATTTCTATTATGATCTGCCGCATGAACTCATCGCGCAGACGCCCTGCAAAGAACGAAGCGCTTCACGCCTTCTGACGTATCATCGGGACACGCAAACAATCGAAGACGGTGTCTTTACCGACATTCTGGACAAGCTGCAGCCGAACGACGTTCTGGTGCGCAACAACACGCGCGTGATCCCAGCGCGTTTGATCGGCACGCGTCCGGAAACCGGCGGAACGATGGAGTTTCTGTTGCTGCGCCGGATGGAAAACGACGACTGGGAATGCCTGTGCAAACCTGCCAAAAGAGCAAAGGCGGGTCTGACGTATCATCTGACCGATGAACTGTCTGCAACTGTTTTGGGCGATGCGCCGATCGACGGCGGAAAACGGATCCGGCTGAACTATAACGGTATTTTTGAGGAACTTCTCGACCGTGCGGGGCAGATGCCTTTGCCTCCCTATATCACGGAACGGCTCAATGACCGGGAACGGTATCAGACAGTCTATGCCAAGGAACGCGGCTCCGCGGCAGCTCCGACCGCAGGACTGCACTTTACCGAGGAACTTTTACAGAAGATCCGGGAGAAGGGCGTTACGATCGTTGATATTCTTCTGCACGTCGGTCTCGGAACGTTCCGTCCGGTATCGGAGGAAAACATCGAGGATCATCCGATGCACAGCGAGCACTATGAAGTGACCGAAGAGGCGGCCAAAACGATCAACCGCGTCCGGAAAAACGGCGGACGGATCGTTTGTGTCGGAACGACTTCGACCCGTACGCTCGAAACGGTCACCGACGACGGCGGAATCGTTCATCCGGGGATCGGGGAGACGAGCATCTTTATCACACCCGGATACCGGTTTAAGGCCGTCGATGCGTTAATTACGAATTTCCACCTGCCGGAATCGACCCTGCTGATGCTGGTATCGGCACTTTCCTCGCAGGAAGAGATGCTTCGCGTCTATCAGCATGCGATTGAACAGCGTTATCGGTTCTTTTCATTCGGCGACGCGATGTTTATCTGTTAAAGGAATCTATTTATGGAACAGCCTTTTCGTTACGAGCTGCTGCACGCGGACAAGCAAACCGGTGCGCGTTTGGGAAAACTGTATACGCCGCACGGAGTCATCGAAACGCCGATCTATATGCCTGTCGGGACACAGGCGACGGTCAAGGCGATGCTGCCGCGCGATCTTCTGGATATTAATGCCCAGATTATTCTTTCGAATACCTATCATCTCTACTTGCGTCCCGGAAACGCGCTTGTCAAAGAGGCCGGCGGACTGCATCGGTTTATACATTGGGATCGCCCGATCCTGACGGACAGCGGCGGTTTTCAGGTGTTCAGCCTTGCCAAAATCAACAACATCCGCGAAGACGGCGTTCTGTTCCGTTCGCATCTGGACGGCAGCAAGCATTTGTTCACGCCAGAAAAAGTCATGGAAATCGAGCAGGATCTCGGAGCGGATATCGCGATGTGCTTTGACGAATGTGCGCCCGGAACTGCCGACAGAACCTATGCAAAAAAAGCGATGGATCGGACGCATCGATGGGCGGAGCGCTGTCAAAAAGCACATACGCGAAAGGATCAGGCTCTGTTTGGCATCGTACAGGGATGCGTCTATCCCGATCTTCGGATCGAGAGCGCCAAAACACTTGCGAGCATGGATTTTATCGGCTACGGGATCGGCGGGCTCAGCGTCGGGGAACCAAAGCCGGTCATGTACGAAATGCTCGAAACGATCATGCCGTATATGCCGGAAAACAAGCCTCGCTACCTGATGGGCGTCGGAAGCCCCGACTGCTTGCTGGAAGGCATCCGGCGCGGCATCGATATGTTTGACTGTGTGCTCCAGACCCGCGCCGCCCGCAATGGGCTTGCGCTGACAAGGCACGGACGCGTTATGCTGCGCAATCAGACCTATGAGCATGACTTTTCGCCGATCGAAGAAGACTGTGACTGCTATACCTGCCGGAACTTTACGCGTGCATATATTCGGCATCTGATCAAAGCGGACGAGATCCTTTCTGCACAGCTGATTTCCATCCATAATCTCCGGTTCTCACTGCGTTTGATGGAAGATGCTCGAAAGGCGATTGCAGAGGATCGGTTCGGCGACTTTTCAGCGGAACTCTTGGAAAGGAAGCTGTTCTGATGAAGACTTTGTCCATTGCGACCAAATCCGAAATGTTAAATCTCGGCAATCAGATCGGACAAATGCTGCACCCGGGGGCATTTGTTGCGCTTTACGGCGATCTGGGCACCGGTAAAAGCGTACTCGCACGCGGGGTTGCGTCGGCGTTCGGGATCGGATCGCTGACCAGTCCGACGTTTACGATCGTGCAGGAGTATCCGACCGAGCCGAAGTTGTTCCACTTTGACGCATATCGGCTTTCGGACGAAGAGGAACTGTATGCGATCGGATTTGACGATTATTTGAAAGAGGACGGAATTATTCTGATGGAGTGGGCAAATCTCGTTCCGGGATGTTTGCCGAAAAGCCGGCTGGATATCCGGATCAGCGGATCCGGAACAGAACCGCGCAACGTTGATCTGGTTCCGGTCGGAGAAGAATATTCCGCTTTGGTGGATGCGCTATGAAACTGCTTGGATTTGAAACAACCGATTCTGTCGCTTCGGTCGCGCTGAATCTGGACGGAGAGGTATTCTGCACACGTCTGGAAACGAAAAAGCGCCATGCGGAATCCGTGCTTCCTGCTGCTGAGGCGCTGCTTGCGGCGCATGGGCTCTCGACTTCCGACATGGATGCATTTGCGGTCGATGTCGGACCGGGTTCGTTTACCGGCGTCCGAATCGGCGTTTGTCTTGCAAATGCGCTCGGATTGGCGCATCAAAAGCCGGTGATTGCGGTCAACGCGTTGGAAACGCTCGCGTTCCCGCTGCGCGATAACGGTTTACCGGTTTGTGCGATGATCGACGCCAGAAACGGAAACGGCTACGGCGCGCTGTATCAGGGTACTCTGGCGCTTCGGAACCCTGTTGCCTGTGAGATTGCATCATTTTGCAGGGATCTACCGGATCAATATATCGGGACCGGAACAGCATTTTCCGATCAGGCTTTGCCGTGCGCAGACGCTGTCGTGCAGATAGCCGCGGAACGGGCAGGGGAGAAGCAGGTTTCCCCGTTATATCTGAAGCTGTCGCAGGCGGAACGGATGCAGCAAAAATGATGACCGTTCGTGCGATGAAAAAATCGGATATTTCCGAGGTATACCGCATCGAAACCCTGTCGTTTCGAACGCCGTGGTCGAAGCTGTCGCTGCTCGGTGAACTTCGAAACTCGACTGCACACTATCTGGTCGGCGAAGCGGACGGAAGGCTGATCGGCTATTGCGGCATGTGGGTTCTGTTTGAAGAATGCCATATCACCAACATTGCGATTGATCCGGCATTCCGGCATCAGGGATATGGGAAATCGCTTCTGCTTGCCGCGATGGAGGTCGGCGATTTTCTCGAAGCAACGGCTATGACATTGGAAGTACGCGAATCGAACCGCGTCGCGCAGGATCTGTACCGAAAATTCGACTTTCAGCAACAGGGGTTCAGGAAACGCTACTATCAGGATACCGGGGAAGGCGCTTTGCTCCTTTGGAACACCAACATTCAGGCAACGATTCAAAACAATGCTTGCATTCGGGAAAACTATACGATACAATGGGACACGTTTGAATAACAGGAGGGGTATATGAGTTTATATCAGGATTGGCAGAACGCCGCACAGCAGAACCGCTCGCAGGAAGAATACAACCAATATTGGAAGACATATTTCCAGGCGGAGACGGAGAACTATAAAAAGATTCTTGCACAGCACAACACCGTTTTGTCCGGAACACTTTCGGAACTTGCCGCTTCGTTCAATATGGAGCCGTACGTGTTTGTCGGGTTCCTGGACGGCATCAACACAAGCCTTGCAGACGGAGAACTGGATCTCGATCAGCTGACCGAGGAGAGCCCGGTCGAGCTGAAAGTCGATTTTGATAAGCTGTATATCAATATGCACAAGGCGAAGGCGGACTGGCTGTATAATCTTCCGGAATGGGAAAGCGTTAAGACCGAAGAGGAGCGAAAGGCGCTTACGAAAGAGTACCGAAAGTCTCAGGTCTTTGTTGCTGCGCCCACGGTCGGCCGTAACGATCCCTGCCCGTGCGGAAGCGGCAAAAAATATAAAAAATGCTGCGGAAAAAACAATTGACAGATTGGAAATACTCTGTTAAAATATGAATTCGGAACTGCGATGCGTCTGTAGCTCAGCAGGATAGAGCAACGGCCTTCTAAGCCGTAGGTCCCGGGTTCGAATCCCTGCAGGCGCGCCAAAGGCATTACCCGTCGGGATTCGGCGGGTAATGCGAACCGCAACGCAACGCTTCATGGTGGATGTAGTTCAGTTGGTTAGAATGCCAGATTGTGGCTCTGGAGGTCGTGGGTTCGAGTCCCACTATCCACCCCATTATGTGATCGAAGTCGGAACGAAACTGTTCCGACTTCGATCCAGTACCGCTGGGGCGTAGCCAAGCGGTAAGGCACGGGACTTTGACTCCCGCATTCGTGCGTTCAAATCGCGCCGCCCCAGCCAAGCATGACTCGTTAGCTCAGTCGGTAGAGCACTTGACTTTTAATCAAGGTGTCCGGGGTTCGAATCCCCGACGGGTCACCATTTGATTCGCGGACGTGGCGGAATTGGCAGACGCGCCGGATTTAGGTTCCGGTGCCTTAGGCGTATGAGTTCAAGTCTCTTCGTCCGCACCACGGGCAGGTATAGTGTAGTGGTAACACATTAGCCTTCCAAGCTGAGGTCACGGGTTCGAGTCCCGTTACCTGCTCCAAAAGAACGCTCCGATCGGAACGTTCTTTTTCTATTCGGTTATATTTCCGTTATCTCCGGAATCGACGGGATGGAAAAAGTCATAAACCGCTTTTGCCGACGGTTCGTTCATTCCGCGCACGGCCTTCAGCTGGTCCAATGATGCAGCTTTGATTGCATCGATCGTAATAAACGCGTCAAACAGCGCATGCTTACGCTTTTCACCGACTCCGTCGATCCGGTCCAGCGTGGAATAGAGCGCGGATTTCGAACGAAGATTGCGATGATAGGTGATTGCAAACCGGTGCGCTTCGTCGCGGATTCGCTGCACCAGATGCAACGGCGCGCTGTTTCGCGGCAAAATGATCGGATCCTCACGGTCGGGCAGATACAGCCATTCCTCGGATTCCGCAAGCGCGGCGATCGGAATATCCTCATGATTCGTTTCCCGAAGAACATCTTCTCCGATCGTAAGCTGCGTCTTGCCGCCGTCCAGCAAAAGGAGATCGGGAAGTCGCTCGGCTTTGGTAAAGCGGCGCGTCAGAACTTCCCGCATGGCTTCGAGATCGTCGCCGTCCTGCACCGAATGAATCCGGTAATGTCGGTATTCCTGCTTGTCCGGTTTTCCGTCCGTGAATACGACCATGGAGGAAACGGTATTTGTCCCAAACAGGTGCGAGTTGTCATAGCACTCAATCCGATGCGGCGGCTCCGGCATCTCCAGTGCGGCGGCAAGCGAAATCAGCGCACCTTCGTCGCGCTCCCATGCGCGTTTCTGCAGTTCCGCGTTCTTTGCAAGCAGATCCGTGCAGTTCTGCTTTGCCATCTGCGCAAGCTTATGCTTCTCTCCGCGCCGCGGAACCGAGATCTCGATTTTGTGACCGCATTTTTCACTCAGGATCTCCGAAACGGTTTCTTCGTCGGTGCATTCGCCGTCGAGCAGAACCAGCTTAGGAATCTCCACATCGCTGTTTCCGTAATACTGCATCAAAAATGTGCAGCGCAGGTCCGAAAGCGTTACGTCGCCTTCGGATTCCATCGGGAACGCATGCGTTCCGATGACCTTGCCGTTTCGCACAAACAACGCAAAGATCATATAAGCGTCGTTGAGAATGTCCGCTGCGAACACGTCCGCCGTCAGACCTTTCACGGTGATAGCCACCTGCTTTTCCTGCAGGGCGCGAAGCGACTTCACCTTATCTCGCAGAAGAGCGGCACGTTCAAATTCCATCTGCTCGGCGCATTCGCGCATCTTCTGCTCAAGCTTCGGAAGCATATCGCCGGATTTGCCATCCAGCAGCCGAATGATCTCCTGCAGATACGCATGGTATTCTTCTTTTGTCACATTGCCGCTGCACGGCGCGCAGCATTTTCCGATATGATACATCAGGCACGGGCGTTCCCGCCGTGCAATAGCTTTTTCGAGATTCTTTTTGCAATGACGGATCGGGTAGAGGTCGTAGGCGAGCCGCAATTCTTCTTTGATCGATGGACCGGTAATGTACGGGCCGAGATAGACCGCGCCGTCCTGCTTGATGCGCCGCACGATCTCAATGCGCGGAAAATCCTGCTTCAGATCAATGCGAAAATACGGAAAATGCTTGTCGTCCTTTAACAGAATGTTGTATTTCGGCAGGAACGCCTTGATCAGATTGCTTTCCAGGGAAAGCGCTTCGGTTTCGCTGCTGACGACGATCGTTTCAAAATCCGCTATATGCGAAACCATCGCCAGCACTTTCGGCGAATGATTCTTGTTTGCCTGAAAGTACTGCCGTACGCGGTTTTTCAGAACTTTGGCTTTCCCGACGTAGATAACTTCGCCGGACGCGTCAAGCATCTTATAAACGCCCGGTTTTTCCGGAAGCAGCGCGATCTTGTCCAGCAGTGTCTGATTCATTTCAGTTCCTTTCGATCTTCCGATAGAAAGCCGGCTTTCAGCAGCATTTCATAAACCATCGGTGCCGGCAGTCCGATCACATTAAAATAATTGCCCTCCATGCTTTCAACGAATACGCATCCCAAGCCCTGAAGACCGTATGCGCCGGCCTTGTCAAGCGGTTCGCCGGTGGAGACATACCAGTCAATTTCCGTTTCGGACATCGGGCGGAAACGGACTTTCGTTGCACAGCTCCGGACGTCGGAATGCGTTCCGTGCAACAAAGCAACGCCGGTATAGACCGTATGCTCATGTCCCTGCATACGGGATAAAAAACTCTTTGCGCGCTCCGGCGTATGCGGCTTTCCGAGGATTTCACCGTCCAGTTCCACGATCGTATCCGAGCCGAGAATATAATCCTCTGGGTGCAGCTTTTGTGCAAAGGAAGCCTTATGCAAGGCAAGCGCCTGTACCGTTTCCGAAGGGGAAAGGCCGGGTTCGACCGTTTCCGGCTCCGTGCAGACTTCCGTTTCGAACGGAATGCCCATCCAATGCAGAATATCGTGCCGACGGGGAGACTGAGATGCTAAAATCAATTTCATTGCAGATCCTCGGTCAAAAGAACAATCGGACAATGGTCGCTGCCGAACACGTCGGAACGGATGACCTGATCGTGAACAAACCCGATCGACGGCGTGTCGATCAGAAAAAAGTCGATGCGCCATCCGGCATTCCGTTCCCGTGCGCGGAACCGGTAACTCCACCACGAGTAGGCGTCACGCTGATCCGGATAGAAGTACCGGAAGGTATCCGAAAAGCCGGCTTCGAGCAGTTCCGTAAACTTTTCGCGTTCTTCGTCGGAAAAGCCGGCATTCTGGTGATTGGCAGACGGATTCTTCAGATCGATTTCCTGATGCGCAACATTCATATCCCCGCAGATCAGAACCGAATGATCCTTCGCAAGATCACAGACATAGGCGCGAAACGCATCATCCCACTGCATGCGCGTCGGAAGGCGCTTCAGTCCGTCCTGCGCGTTTGGCGTATATACGGTCACAAAAGCAACCTTTCCGAAGAACAGCGTGATGCATCGTCCTTCCGCGTCCAGTTCCGGAAAGCCGATGCCCAAGCGAATCGCATCCGGTTTGCGCTTCGTAAAAACAGCTGTGCCGGAGTATCCGTTCTTTTGTGCGCTGTTCCAAATCATCTGATAACCGTCCAGAGCGATTTCCGCCTGATCCGGCTGCATTTTTGTTTCCTGCAGGGCAATCACATCCGGCTGTTCTGCCCGGACAAAATCCAAAAATCCTTTTTGCAGACAGGCGCGAAGCCCGTTTACATTCCAACTGATCCATTTCATGCCGCCATTATAGCATGATCGGGCGACTCTTGACAAGTGGGTGTATCTGTAGTAAAATCTGTATCATTTGAAACAGATAGGCGCTATTCTATGGGTATTATGAAATATCTTCCGCAGTTGATGCAGTCGGCTCTTTTTGCCGGATGCGATCCGAAACGGGTGGAAACGTTCTTTTCGGAACATGCTGTAAAGGCGGAGGCGTATCCTGCCGGATCCTATTTGATGCGTCGATCGTCCGTTCGCCACGGAATCGGTATTTTACTTCGCGGATGCGCGACGGTGGAGCGCATCTCTCCAAACGGAGAGATGCATATGAGCCGTCTCAAACAAAACGATCTGTTCGGAGCCGCTTCGCTGTTTTGCAGCGATGCAGCATACGTAGTCGATATCCGATGTGTGGAACCGTGCCGGATCCTGTTTTTACAGGAAGATGAATTGATGGATCTGTTTCAGTCAGATCCATGCGTTCTCCGGAACTATCTGTGCTATCTGAACGGGAGAATCCGCTTCCTGAATCAGCGCCTGGATGCGCTCTCCAAGAACACCGTTCCGGACAAGCTGATGTCTGCTTTTGTGTCAGAAGCGACGGACGGAACAGTCGAGGTCCGCAGTTATACGGAGCTTGCAAAATCCCTGTGTTTGAGCCGCGCGACCTTGTATCGCGCTCTCGATACCCTTTGCGCGGAAGGTAAGATTCTGCGCGATGGAAAAAACATCATCATACTGGAGGAACCATAAAACACATGAAACGATTTATCAGCATCTTTATGACTTTGCTTATGCTGCTTGCCGTAACGGCATGCACATCACCGGAAGCAACTGCTCCGCTTGCAACCGAAGCTCCGACGGAAACGGCGACTGCCGAGCTTCCGAACTCCACGCAGATCCCCGCAATTCCCGCGGAGCAGCCGACCGAGCAGCCTTCTGAGGAGCCGACGGAAGAACCCGCTGCGCCTTCCGAACCGGTTCGCGTGGCCGCACTTACCGGACCTACCGGCGTCGGACTGGCCTTTTTGACCAAGATCTCGGATGCATACGCGCTCGATCTGCAGGCGGATCCGCAGAATGTCGTCGCAAAGTTTTCGAGCGGCGAAGTGGATATCGCTGCCGTTCCGATCAACCTTGCCGCAACTTTGTATAAGAAGACAGAAGGCAATGTTGCAGTCATCGCCGTCAATACGCTCGGCGTATTGTACTTTCTGGAAAACGGCGATACCGTGCAGAGCGTTTCCGACCTTGCCGGCAAAACGATCTATGCGACCGGTCAGGCAAGCACGCCGGAGTATATCCTTCGTCAGATTCTGGATCAGAACGGTCTTACGGACAGCGTAACCGTGGAGTACATTGCAGAGGCATCCGCGCTGGCTGCACAGCTTGCGGAAGATATTATACGGG
This sequence comes from uncultured Eubacteriales bacterium, assembly GCA_902790115.1. Classification (GTDB taxonomy): domain Bacteria; phylum Bacillota; class Clostridia; order Christensenellales; family CAG-138; genus UBA3792. The sequence goes on from CADAQS010000058.1 coordinate 18,332, forward strand.
AAGCATTTGCGCATTCCACTGCTGCGTTCTCCATTTCAGCCCTGATGCTTTTATGGACCGCGTCCAGGGGAGTCAATGCGCTCACACTTGGCCTTAACGCAGTGTATGATGAGAAAGAAACAAGGGGATTCGCCAAGCTTACCATAGAGTCATTCGGGTACACCATGATCCTTTTGGGGTTCATGTCGGCTGCGATCTATCTTATCTTCAGCGGCCGCATCAGCACCTTTTTGAAAAGTGCATTCCCGCAGATCCAGCTGCAGGCCGGGCTCATAACATTCCTTGAGTATCTGCTCCTTCTCGTAGCAGGCTGCCTGTTTTTCTGCTTTGTCTACAAGTA
>CADAQS010000059.1 GCA_902790115.1 uncultured Eubacteriales bacterium
AGCTTTGACGAGGCAGACACAACATTTGAATTGAGAATACGCATACCTTCATGGTGTCAGAAAGGTTTCACGTTGAGGCTCAACGGCAAGAAAGTAACATGGACACAACGTGACGGCTACGCCTGCATTCGCAGGAAATGGCATAAAGGTGACAAGCTTTCCGTATCGCTTCCTATGTCTCTCCACGTCGAGCCATTGGCGGACGCTCCTCAAACGGCAGCCTTACTCTATGGTCCAATAGTCCTGGCAGCCGACCTCGGCAAAGACGGAGTGACACGCGAACTCATCAACACAAGCGACAACTTCTTCGGAGGAGTCAAAGAACCGTGGCAGGTCAACATGCAGATTCCGTCTCTTACAGGCAACGTCAGCAATCTGAACTGGATAAAGAAGCAGAAGAACAAATTACTATTCAGCACGTCAAGCACTTCCGACGGAAGCACCATCCTATTCAGGCCTCTATATGAAATACATGACTGTCGCTTTGCCGACTACATGAAGCAGTGGTTCGCGCAGTTCCCGATCGCGTGGAACGAGCCGATCCACTTCCACGTCGGCGGAGGCATTCTCGGCATGTTTCTGATGACGCCGCTGTATATGCTCGGCGGCTTTGCGCTGTGCTACATCGTGACGATCAGCGCGCTTCTGATTTGTCTGCTCGTTCTGACCGGCATCTCGATCAAAGCATATACCGAAGCGTTCGGCACCAAAGTCAAGGACAAGTTCGAAGCGGTCAAAAGCGAATATATTTCCGAGGAGGATGACGACGAGCCGGAGCTGCCCGCCGCACCCGCGAAGGACTGGAAGAAGGATTATTCCGCACACGTCGAACCGAAGCCGGTCCGCAACAAGCAGAAGCTGTCGTTTGACGAGCTCTTTGAAGTTCCCGACGCGGAGCCCGAACCCGTGCCGGTCAAAAAACCGTCGCCGGTCTATAATCCGCCGGCCTACAACGCGCCGACGGCCTCCTCCCCCTCCGGCAAAACCGCCGCGGTACAGCCCGATCCGGTGCGTCCGGACCCCGACAGTGAGGAATACATGCCCTCCACCGGTAAGATGCGCCGCAAGAGCAATCTGTTCTTCGACGTAGACGAGGAGGACATTCCGGTCTCGGTATCCGCCGAGGAACTGGAGCTTGCCGCGCAGAAGTCCGCAAAGAAAATGAAAAAGGCCGCAGCGCCCGCTCCCACGGGCTCCGAGCCTGCACCCGCGTTCAAATCCACCGCCGCAAAGGAGAATCTCAAGCCTGCAGAATCGAAAAAGCCTGCCGAGCCGGAATCCGATGCGGAAGATCTCGCGATCGAGATTCCGGATGCACCGGCGCAGGGTGCAATCCCGCTGTATACGCCGCCGAGCATTGAGTGCCTGAACAAATCCGAGCAGACCTATGCGCACGGCAACGAGAGCCCGCAGGCAACGGCAAAGCTGCTCGAGGAAACGCTGCAGAGTTTCAACATCAGCGCCGAGGTTGTCAACATCTCGGTCGGTCCGGTCGTGACCCGCTATGAACTCAAACCCGCCCCCGGTATCCGCGTCAGCAAGATCGCAGCGCTGGCGGACGACATCGCGCTTGCGCTTGCCGCCGCGCGCGTCCGCATCGAGGCGCCGATTCCCGGCAAGTCCGCGGTCGGCATCGAGGTTCCGAACAAGGAAACTGCGACCGTTCTGCTGCGCGACATCATCGAGAGTCCCGAATTCCAGAACGCCAAATCCGTCGTTGCGGACCTTGCGAAGATGCCGCATATGCTGATCGCCGGTTCCACGGGTTCCGGCAAATCGGTCTGCATCAATGACATCATCATTTCGATGGTCTATAAGTCCTCCCCGCAGGAGATTCAGATGATCCTGATCGACCCGAAGGTCGTTGAGCTTTCGGTGTTCGGCAGGCTGCCGCACCTGCGCGTTCCGGTCGTTACCGAGCCGAAGAAGGCGGCGAGTGCGCTCCGCTGGGCGGTCAATGAAATGGATATGCGTTACCGCAAGTTCAGCGAAGTCGGTTCGCGCGATCTGGCGCGCTACAACTCGCTGATGGACGATCCGAAGAAGCGCATGGCAAAGCTCGTCATCATCATCGATGAGCTTGCCGACCTGATGATGGTCGCGCCCGAAGACGTCGAGGATTCGATCTGCCGGATCGCGCAGCTCGGCCGCGCCGCCGGCATTCATCTGATTGTCGCCACGCAGCGTCCGTCCGCGGATATCATCACCGGACTGATCAAGGCGAACATTCCGTCGCGCTGCGCGTTTGCGGTCAGTTCTTCGATCGACAGCCGCATCATTCTCGATGCGACCGGTGCGGAAAAGCTGCTCGGCCGCGGCGATATGCTGTTCCATCCGAACGGTGCCGGCAAGCCGACGCGCTGCCAGGGCGCCTACGTATCCGACGAGGAAGTCGAGCGCGTCATGGAGCATTTCAAAAAAGAGGACGTTCAGTTCGACGAGCAGATGCTCAATGAGATCAACAACGAAGCCAAGGGCGGCGCGCAGGGCGGCGTCTTCGGCGAGGGCAAACAGGAGGACGATCTGCTCGGCGAGGCCGTCCGGATCGTCATGGAAAACGGACAGGCCTCCATCTCGATGATTCAGCGCCGGCTGCGCGTCGGCTATGCGCGCGCCGCCCGCCTTGTCGACATGATGGAACAGGCCAAGTATGTGTCCGGCTTTGACGGCAGCAAACCGCGTCAGGTCCTGATCACGCAGGCGGAATACAACCGCGTGTTCGGCGGCGGATCCGCGGTCGATCCCGAGCCGGATCCCGTCCCGGCCGACGACGTCCCGTTTGACGATTACGAGGAGCCGGAAGCATGAACGTCGGCGTGATTTCGCTTGGCTGTGCCAAGAATCAGGTGGATACGGAGCACATGCTCGGCATTCTGCGCGCCGCAGGCTACGATTTTGTGGCGGATCCGTCCGATGCGGACGTACTGATCGTCAATACCTGCGGGTTTATCGTGTCCGCCAAGGAGGAGTCGATCGAGGCAATCTTCGAAATGGCGCAGTACAAGCAGCAGGGCCGCTGCAAAGTGCTGGTCGTGACCGGATGTCTTTCCGAGCGCTATCGGAAGGAGCTCCCGCCTGAAATGCCGGAAGTGGATATCTTCCTCGGCGTTCGAGAATACGAAAAGCTCCCCCGCCTGCTTGCGGAAAAGCTCGGTCTGCCGTGCAGCTTTGTCGCTGCACCCGAGCGCATTCTCGTTTCCCCGCCGTATCGTGCCTATCTTCGCGTCGGCGACGGCTGCAACAACCGCTGTACCTACTGTGCAATTCCGTTGATCCGCGGACCGCTGAACAGCGTTCCGGCCGAACAGCTGATCGACGATGCCAAACGCCTTGCCGACAGCGGCGTCACGGAGCTGTCCGTCATCGCGCAGGATACCTCGGGGTACGGAAAGGATCTGTACGGAGAGCCGCGGCTGATCCCGCTTCTGAAGGCGCTGAACCGGATCGATTCGCTGCGATGGGTCCGGCTGCTGTACACCTACCCGGACACGGTCACGCCGCAGCTTCTGGATACGCTTGCCGAAGGCGAAAAGCTCGTTCCGTATCTGGACATTCCGCTGCAGCACTGCAACGATGCGATCTTAAAGCGCATGAACCGCCGCGGCAGCAAGGCGCACATCCAAAGCGTGCTCGATCATCTGTACCGCAACTATCCGGATTTCACGCTCCGCACGACAATGATGGTCGGATTTCCCGGCGAGACGGATGCGCAGTTTGAAGAGCTGCTGCAATTCCTGCGCGATTATCCTTTCGATCGGGTCGGCGCGTTCACCTTCTCCCCCGAAGAAGGAACCGCAGCGGCGGCAATGCCCGATCAGGTCGAGGAAGAACGCAAGCAGGAACGCTACGAGCGGCTGATGCTGCAGCAGCAGGAGATCTCATTCAAACGCAACGAACGGTGGCTTAATCGCGAGCTGCTCATGCTGGTCGAGGAGACCGGCATGGACGGCACTTACGGGCGAACCGTTCGGGAAGCGCCGGATGCGGACGGCCTTGTGCGCATCGCGCCGAGCTACCGTCATGAACCCGGACAGTATATCCCGATCCGTATTACGAAAGCGGAATCCTATGATATGACAGGAGAAAGCGTATGAATCTACCAAACAAACTGACAATGCTTCGTGTTCTGCTGATTCCCGTGTATATTCTGGTGCTGTATCTGCCGGAGTGGTTCGGCGTCCCGATGGGGATCGCCGCATGGATTGCCGCGCTTGTGTTCGTGGCGGCAGGATTGACCGATCTCTTCGACGGACGGATTGCCCGAAGCCGGAACCTCGTCACCGATTTCGGCAAGTTCATGGATCCGATTGCGGATAAGCTGTTGACCGCCTCGGCCATGATCATGCTGACCCATCTCGGCAAGCTGCATCCCGTCGCAACGATCATCTTCATTGCACGCGAATTTGTCATCTCGGGCTTCCGTCTGATCGCCGCCGGCAAGGGCGTTGTGATTGCTGCGGACAAGCTCGGGAAAATCAAAACGCTCCTGCAGATCGTGTTTATCGTCGCGCTGCTGCTCGGGCTTGCAAAGCCGTTTTCGCTGCTGCAGCCGTATTACGACTACGTCTGGCAGGCGGTCGTGCTCGCCGCGCTCGTCATGTCCGTCGTGTCCTGTGTGAACTACATTACCAAGAACAAAGGAGTCATTGATTTCCATGATTGCTGAACTGATCTGTGTCGGAACCGAGCTTCTGATGGGGCAGGTCACCAACACCAACGCGCAGTATATCTCCGAACAGCTTGCTCCGACCGGCATCGATATGTATCATCAGCTGGTCGTCGGCGACAATCCCACGCGCCTGACCGAGGCCGTCCGCACCGCGTTCTTGCGCTCGGACATCGTGATCTTTTCCGGCGGTCTCGGGCCGACCGACGACGATCTGACCAAGGAGACCGTCGCCGCCGCGCTCGGGCTGACGCTCGAACTGTATGAAGAGGAGTGGGAAAAGATTCTCGCGTTCTTCGCAAGCCGCAACCGCAAGACTGCGCCGAACAACAAAAAGCAGGCGATGTTCCCCCGCCCCTGCATCATTTTGCCGAATCCGAACGGCACCGCGCCCGGCTGCATCATGGAGCAGAACGGCAAAGCCGCGATCCTTCTGCCCGGACCGCCGCGCGAACTGATCCCGATGTTTCGCGACTACGCCATGCCGTACCTAATGAAGCGCAGCGGACACCGCCTGTACTCGCGCGAGCTTCGCATCTTCGGCAGGGGGGAAAGCGACGTGACCTATGCGCTCGACGATCTGATCAAGCAGCAGACGAATCCGACGATCGCGCCGTACGCCAAGACCGGCGAAGTCACGCTGCGCATCACGGCGCAGTGTCAGACCGACGCCGAGGGCGAATCACTCGTGCAGCCGATGATCGAAACAATCAAAGCGCGGCTCGGCGACGTCGTATACTCCGACTGCGGTGAACCGCTGCCCCTCGTCTGCCACAATGCGCTGATCGCGCGCGGCGAAACGCTTGCCGCCGCGGAAAGCTGCACCGGCGGTCTGCTCTCCTCCGCCTTTGTCGATCTGCCCGGGAGTTCCGCCTACTTCATCGAGGGCGACGTCACCTATGCAAACGACGCCAAGATGCGCCGCCTCGGCGTCTCAGCCGAAACGCTCGACCGCTTCACCGCCGTTTCCGAGCAGTGCGCCCGCGAGATGGCAGAAGGTCTGCGGAAACGCGCCGGAACCGACTATGCGCTGTCCACCACAGGCGTCGCGGGACCCGACGGCGGAACGCAAGAATCCCCGGTCGGTACGGTCTATGTGGCCTTGGCAAGCAAGGACGGCACGATCGTTCAGCGGTTGCAGCTCGGCGGCGACCGTACCCGGATTCGCGAAGTGGCCGTGCTGCATATTTTAGATATTTTGCGCAGAAAACTCTGTACGAAATGATAATTTTATGTTATAATATAGAAGATCGATCCGCGGAGCGGAAGACAGACTAAGAATTGGGAAAGGAATCTCTCGAACATGTTGGAAAAAGAAAAAGCATTGGAGATCGCGTTAAGCCAGATTGAGAAGCAATTCGGCAAGGGCGCGATCATGAAACTCGGTGACGCTCCGAAGGTTGCGGTTTCGGTGATTCCCACCGGCTGCATCGATCTGGATATCGCACTCGGCGTCGGCGGCGTTCCGCGCGGCAGAATCATTGAGATCTACGGTCCCGAATCAAGCGGCAAAACGACGATCGCGCTGCACATCATCGCGCAGGCGCAGAAGCTCGGCGGCACCGCGGCCTTTATCGATGCAGAACATGCGCTCGACCCGATCTATGCGGAGCACCTCGGCGTGCATGTAGAGGATTTGTATGTTTCGCAGCCGGACAACGGCGAACAGGCGCTTGACATCACCGAGTCCCTCGTCCGCTCCGGCGCACTCGACATCATCGTTGTCGACTCGGTCGCCGCGCTTGTTCCGAAAGCGGAAATCGAAGGCGATATGGGCGACGCGCACGTCGGTCTGCAGGCCAGACTGATGTCACAGGCGCTGCGCAAACTGACAGGCGCGGTCGCAAAGTCCAACACGGTTATCATCTTCATCAACCAGCTGCGTGAAAAGGTCGGCGTCATGTTCGGCAATCCCGAAACGACCACCGGCGGCCGCGCACTGAAATTCTATTCCTCGATCCGCCTCGACGTGCGCAAGATCGAAACGCTCAAGAACGGCAACGACGTCGTCGGAAGCCGCACCCGCGTTAAGGTTGTCAAGAACAAGGTCGCCCCGCCGTTCCGCATCGCGGAATTCGATATGATGTTCGGCGAAGGCATCTCCCGCGAGGGCAGCATCCTCGACCGTGCCATCGACAGCCGCATCATCGTCAAGTCCGGCTCATGGTTCTCCTACGGCGATATGCGCATGGCGCAGGGCCGCGAGAACGCGCGCATGTTCCTTAAGGACAACCCCGAGGTCTGCGACGAGATCGAAGCCAAGATCCGCGCCCAGCTCGAAGAGGAACGCAAAAAAGCCGAAGCCGAAGCCGAAGCCAAGCGTCAGGCCCGCGAGCTGGCCCGCAGCGGTCAAACGCCCGAAGCGCCGGAGTTCTGAGAACAAACGCAAAAGCCGCCCGATTTCGGGCGGCTTTTTTCTATGCGGTTTTCTGTGAAACCGGTCATTCTTCTTCCTTTTGCCGGTAAACCATCCGGATCGCCGTTACCGGTTTGCCGAGCGTGAGCGTTTCCTCGGTTCCATCCGGACGGAATCCGTAGCGTTCATAAAACGCGATCGCCTTGCGGTTGTCTTTCAGGGTGCGGACGCAGATCTCTTTGCAGTCTTTCAGCTGCGTTCTGCACCAGTTCATCAGTGCATAGCCTAGACGCTTTTTCTGGTACGCCTCCAGGACATAGATCGCAAATACCTCGCCGGTCTCTTCCCCGGTTTTTCCGTAGGCGGCAAAGCCGATCACGTCACGCTCGCCGTCCTTCATAACCAGCGTGTTCGCACGGTTCTGTGCGATTTCGAGGCACTTTTCGTAGGTCAGCGCGTCGAGGTATGCGTCATGCACGATGCCGCGATAGGTTTCCTGCCACGACTTCCAGTGCACATATGCCTTTCCACGAATCTCTTCCTCGGTCTCCATCGGTTTGATGATAATCATGCTTCTTCCCTCCTTCGAAGAGTATATCGGAACCCTTTCGTCCTGTCAACCGCGCACCCATTTTTGACAAACCGAATAGAATAAACCGATACTGTTCATTTGGGGGAGGCTGCTATGAACCCTACGCTTGCATCCGTACCGATCGGCGCATCGGCGACCGTCGTCTCGGTCGAAGCGGAACCACTGCTCAAAAGCCGCCTGACCGATCTCGGTCTGACGCAGGGCTGCCGCGTCCGCTGTCTGTATACCGCGCCGTCCGGCGACCCGCATGCCTATGCGGTCCGAAGCACGGTCCTCGCTATCCGGAACCGGGACGCCGCACGGATCGAGGTGCTCCCATGGGACTGACGCGAAGCAGTACGGGACAGAAGCTTACCGTATTCCGAAAAACAAAACCGGAGCAGGCGTGCAAAACCGTTGCGCTCGTCGGCAACCCGAACGTCGGAAAGTCGACGCTGTTCAACGCGCTGACCGGTCTGAAGCAGCACACCGGCAACTGGACCGGGAAGACGGTCGAGAACGCCGAGGGTTTTTGTGTCCATCGCGGCGTGCGTTACCGGTTTGTTGATATGCCGGGAACCTATTCTCTCTCGGCAAACTCGCCGGAAGAGCAAATCGCCGTGGACTATCTGTGCTCCGGTCAAGCCGATGCGGTCGTGATTGTATGCGACGCCTGCGCGCTCGAACGCACGCTGCTGCTCGCCGTGCAGCTGATTCGAAAAGCGCCGAACGCGATCGTCTGCGTCAACCTGCTCGATGAGGCCAGAAAGCGCGGACTCACGATCGACCTTGCCCGGCTCTCGGAGCGCCTCGGCGTGCCTGTGGTCGGAACCAGCGCGCGCAGCAAGAACGGCATTCTCCCCCTTCTGGATGCCGTTGAGGCCGTCTGTGCGGGCAAAAGCCCGCCCGTTCCGAGCTGTGATTCAACTTCCCCCGCTGATGATACAGGCGCTGATTTTCGCGTTCTGGAGGCGATTGTCGCCGACTGCATCCGCACGGAACCCGTCCGGCACGTGTTGGATCGGGAGGTGCCGGACCGTCTGCTTTCCAAGCGATGGATTTCCCTCCCGATCGGCGCAGCGCTGTTATTTGTGGTGTTCTGGCTGACGCTGGTCGGCGCAAACTATCCATCGATGTGGCTGTCCAATCTTCTGTTCCGCCTGCAAACGGTTCTGCAGCAGGGAATGGATCTTCTGCATGCTCCCGCATGGCTCTCGGGCATCCTGCTGGACGGCATGTACCGGACACTTGCATGGGTCGTTTCCGTCATGCTGCCGCCGATGGCTATTTTCTTCCCGCTGTTCACGCTGATGGAAGATGCGGGGTTGCTGCCACGAATCGCTTTTCAGGCGGATAAGCGGTTTGCTGCATGCCACGCCTGCGGCAAGCAGGCGCTGACGATCTGCATGGGATTCGGCTGCAATGCGGCAGGCGTCGTCGGATGTCGGATTATCGCATCCAAGCGCGAGCGGCTGATCGCAATCCTGACCAACGCAATGGTTCCCTGCAACGGCCGATTCCCGTCGTTGATCTCGGTCATCGTGGTTCTGTTCCTTGCCTGCAATCTTCCGGATGCCGGCGGATTCGCGTCCGCGCTGGTGCTGTCGGGGATCGTGCTTTTTGCGATAGTCTTGACAATGTGTGCATCGTGGCTGCTCGGGCATACGCTGCTTCGCGGCGTTCCCTCGTCCTATGTGCTCGAGATCCCGCCGTTTCGCCGCCCGCAGATCGGGAAGGTCCTTGTACGCTCTCTGCTCGATCGCACGCTGTATGTGCTCGGGAGAGCGGCTGCCGTGGCCGCGCCGTGCGGTGCGTTGCTTTGGCTGCTCGCGAACTGCACGATCGGCGATCAGCATATTCTTCCGGTTCTGACCGGGTTCTTAGACCCTGCCGGTCGTACGTTCGGACTTGACGGAACGATGCTGCTTGCGTTCCTTCTCGGCTCCCCAGCCAACGAAATCGTTCTGCCGATCGCGTACATGATCTATCAGAACAGCGCGATCCTGACCGAGCCGGCCGGCAACGCGGCCCTGGCTGCCGCCTTCTTCGCAGGCGGGTGGACGTGGAAGACCGCCGTATGTTTTCTGATCTTTGCCGTGCTGCACTGGCCGTGTACGACAACGCTCTGGACGATCCGGCGCGAAACCAAAAGTCTCGGCTATACGGTGCTTTCCGCGTTGCTTCCGACCGCGTTCGGGCTTTTACTCTGCTTGCTGTTTACAACGGTGTGCAGAATTCTCGGAGTATAATTCCTTCTTCAGGCACAGTCGACAGACGGCTGTGCTTTTTTGTGTTTTCGAATGATTTTCAGTTGAAATACCGCAGCCGGCGTGGTATAAATACAGTAAATCACAGGATGCACGGAGCAAATCATGAAACTTGTCTTTCTCATCGGCAGCGGCGCTGTCGGCAAAATGACGGTCGGGCAGGAACTTCAGAAGATCACCGATCTGAAACTGTTCCATAATCATATGACCATCGAGCCGGTCATCGAGATTTTCGGATCCTATGACAGAAAGACCGTAAACGAGCTTCGCGAGGTGGTTTTCCGGAACTTTGCCGCGTCCGGCAACTACGGCTTGATCTTTACCTACATGTGGGCGTTCGATCATCCGGAGGACTGGAACTACGTCGAACATGTCAGGGAGATTTTCCGTCCGTACGGGACCGAATTCTACTATGTGGAGCTGATCGCGCCGCAAAGCATCCGGCTGGCAAGAAACAGGACCGAGAACCGGATCCGGAACAAGCCGTCCAAAGCGGACGTTGCGCGCTCCAACGAGCGCCTGCTCCGGGAGGAACAATTCCGCCTTGTGAGTTTCGAGGGCGAGATTCCGTTTGAGAACTACCTCAGGATCGACAATTCAGATCTCTCCGCTGCGGAAACGGCGCGTCTGATCCAAGAAACTTTCGGGTTATAAAAGCTTTCCGATCAGGCGAAACCGATAAACCCTCTGCGGCAGAAAAAAGGAGGCCGGGCCATGGACATCTCTTACATCTTCGGGCAGGAAAAGTTCAATTACCGGGTCTGCGCAGTGATTCTTCGGGAAGGCAGGATCCTTGCCCTTCACGACGAGCGTTCGCCGTACTACTATCTGCCGGGCGGCAGGGTGCGGCTCGGGGAGCCCGCCGAACAGGCCGTCATCCGGGAAGTGGAAGAAGAACTGCTGATTACGCCGAAAATCGTTCGTCCGCTCTGGCTTGTACAAAGTTTCTTCACGGAGGACGTGGATCATCTGCACTACCATGAACTGTGCCTGTACTATCTGACGGACGTTTCCGAAACCGGTCTGTACGATCGCGGAGAACGCTTTACGCTGCGGGAAGGCAGCCATGTGCACGCGTTTGAATGGCTCGCGTTTGAGCGGCTGCAGAATGCGTATTTCTATCCGATCTTTTTGAAGCAGGAGATCTTTCATCTTCCGGAGCAGTTCACGATTCGCACCGAGTACGAGTAAGCCGTTTGCGGTATTGACTGCGTCTGTACAAAAAGTGAAAAGAGGAGCGTTCCCGCTCCTCTTTTGCATACTTTCCTGCAATCCGCACACACTACGAAAAATTGCGAAAGGCGGAATCTTTGATGCAGACAGGCGAACATACCCTCCTCTTCCCCAACCGGCCGTATGTGATCGGCGCTGCGAGCGTCGTTGCAAAATCGGAGCGGGAAGGTCCGCTCGGCGACCGGTTCGATACCGTCCTCACGGACGACACGCTCGGCGAGAGCAGCTTTGAGAAGGCTGAATGCCGCATGTTCGAAACGGCCGTGCAGAACGCCTGCCGCTCCTCCGGAATCGACGTTTCCGAACTTTCCGCGATGCTCGGCGGCGATCTGCTGAACCAGATCATAACCGCCAATTATGCCGCGCGCGACCTCATGGTGCCGTTTCTCGGGCTGTACGGCGCGTGCTCAACGATGTCCGAATCGCTTTTGCTCGGCGGTGTTCTGACCGACGGCGGGTACCGGTCGCCGGTTGCCTGCGTTGCGTGCAGCCATTTCTCGACCGCCGAACGGCAGTACCGCTATCCGCTGGAGATGGGAACGACCGCCCCGCCGACTGCGCAGCGAACCGTAACCGGCGCAGGTTGTCTGGTTTTGTCCCGCGCTCCTCTGCCCGAAGCGCGGTTTTCCCATGTTCGCATCAGCGCCGCAACGATCGGCCGCGTGATCGATCTCGGCATCAATGACATCAGTAATATGGGCGCTGCGATGGCGCCGGCTGCGCTGGATACGATT
>CADAQS010000060.1 GCA_902790115.1 uncultured Eubacteriales bacterium
GGTCCCAAGGGTTTGGCTGTTCGCCAATTAAAGCGGCACGCGAGCTGGGTTCAGAACGTCGTGAGACAGTTCGGTCCCTATCCATCGTGGGCGTAGGAGATTTGAGAGGCGCTGTCCCTAGTACGAGAGGACCAGGATGGACGCACCAAGGGTGTATCAGTTGTCGTGCCAACGGCATTGCTGGGTAGCCAAGTGCGGACCGGATAAACGCTGAAGGCATCTAAGCGTGAAGCCGACCTCAAGATAAGATCTCCCATTCGGTTAACGAAGTAAGACCCCTTGAAGACTACAAGGTTGATAGGTCGCAGGTGGAAGTGCAGTAATGCATGCAGCTGAGCGATACTAATCGGTCGAGGGCTTGATCAAAGTGAATTACACAATATGCAGTTTTCAAGTTGCTTGGAGCAACACACCTTTCCGGTGGTTAAGCTGTGAGGTTCCACCTGTTCCCATTCCGAACACAGAAGTTAAGCTCACATACACCGACAATACTTGGCTGGAGACGGCCCGGGAAGATAGGCAGCTGCCGGGATCCATACCGACTCTCTTTCGAGAGTCGGTTTTTTGTTGCGTTTGCCTTACGGGCCCTGTGCGGTCCTTCAAAGGACTTTGCTGCATTTATTGGCATATGTGCGGCGGCAACTTGGCGAGGGACCGCCTGCTTTCTGAAGCATGGGCAAAAGTATTACGACGGCAAGGAGTACAAGCTTGCATTCCCGAACATTCCGGCGAAGGAGATGACCGTTCCGGTCACGCTGAAGGTTTACGACGCGGACGGCAACGAACTCTCGCTCGAACACTATAAGCTCGGCAACATGGAAGGCAATCAGTATTCCTACTGCGTGGCGGACTGGGCGCGGAATATCCTTTCGGATAGCAGCAAGGCGGAAAAGACGCAGTATCTTGCCAAAGCGCTTCTGAACTACGGCGACTATGCGCAGAAGTACTTCGGATACAACAACGTCGAATCCGGCGAATCCGGACGGCTATCTTGCTTCCGAGATGGGCGGCGTCAGCGCAGTCGCTGCAAACGACGCTGTGATCCCGGCGGACGCGAAGGAGAAGATCGGCTACAGCGGCGCGTCGCTGATCCTCGAAGGCGCAACGAGCGTTCGCCTGTACTTCACGCAGAAGGTCGAAGCAAAGAACGCTTCCGGCAAAGCCTACACGCTCAAGCAGAGCGGCAAGGAGTGGTACGTCGAGATCCCGAACATCGCTTCGAAGGATCTGGATCAGAAGTATGTTGTGATCGTCACAAAGGACGGCGTCGATTACCGGTTCGAGTACAGTGCGTTGAGCTACGCAAACGGCCGTCTGACCAACGCCAAGGCCAAGACGGACATCAAGAATCTCTGCAAAGCGCTGTATCTCTACAACGACGCGGCGAACAAGTATTTCAAGTAATCGCATCTGCATGACAAAAGCTCCGATACGTCGGGGCTTTTGTTTTTTCTAGCAGCGTGACAGCTGTTCCGACCGGATATACCGATCGTTTGCTTTCTGTTTTCCGCCACCAATCCTATCCGGTACGGTTTGATCGATCTTCATTGACAGCATCTGCACGATTTGATATTATTTATATAATAAAGAAAGGACTTGGAGTTTATGAGGAGAATCACTGCTATTATATTGAGTCTTTTGATACTGCTGACCGCATTTCCGGTCGGTATTTTTGCAGATGAGCTTCTTCCCGAAGCGTCCGCAGGCTCTTCGCTTTCGGATCCGGAACAGCCGGCGAAGACGGCGACTGCCAAGTCGGGCGATAACACGCTAGCCGTAAAGGTCGTCTTTGAACTCCATCCTGCCGATCTCGTTCTGAACGTCTACAGCAAGGCGGAGACCGAGAACAAGGATCTTGCCGAAGTCGAGCCGATCGCAGCGGAAGAGGACGGCACGTATCTGCTGCTGCCGGGGGCGAATACCTCTACACCGCGGAAGCGGACGGTTATATTCCCGTGACCGAGGAATTCACCCTCATTGCTACGGCGGAAACGATCGTTTCCGTAACGCTTGCGCCTGTCGCAAAGGAAGAACCCGATGAGATTTCGATCGCACTCGGCGATCCCGAACCAGTCGAAGAAACGATCGCCGTTCCGATTGCGCCGGAGCCCAAAGTCGAAGCACGGGAGTACTCGTTCGAGCTTGCTGCGGCAACGAAACCGCAGTACCTGCAGAACATCGACATGCCGGATCCTGCGACCCTAGCGGAGCACTATATCGGCGCTTATCTGTATCTGGCAGAACCGAGCGAGAATGCAGCGCGCCAGACCCTGAAAAATATCAAGCAGCAGACCGCCCGCGCGAACCTCAATGAAGCGTCGAAATATCTGTACGACGCGTGCGACAAATATATCGGAAAGATCGCGGCAGGCAGCCTGTCCAATACGGCATTGGAACTGGATGCGGTCGAGGATCTGAACTGGTCGTGGACGCCCGCGGAACTCGGCGTTTCGACGCTGGCTTCCGACGGATCCATCACTTCTGAGACATATGATGCCGTTGTCGAGAAAATCGGTGTTATCGATAACCTCTACGATGTCGGTTTGGCCGTGTTCCACGCACTGCTTGCCGACAACCCGTATGAACTGTACTGGTTTGACAAGACGGAGGGTGTCAACTGGGGTATAAGCGATCTGAGTGCGCATGTTCCGAAAGATCAGTCCAGGATCTACGTTTCCGGCACCGTTTATTACTCTTTTACCGTTTCGGAAGAGTACCGTACGAGCCTTAATTCGGAGTATTCCTTTAACACCGCATGGGCGAGCTCCATTCAAACCGCTGTTCGCAACGCAAAGAGCATCGTATCCAAGTACGCATCCAGCTCGGACTATGATAAGGTCTGCGCATACAAAAAAGAAATCTGCGATCTGGTGTATTACAACCACCCCGCAGCAGAGGAAGGCCCGACGTACGGCGGATCCTACACGATGAACCCTTGGCAGCTGGTCTGGGTCTTTGACGGCAATCCCGATACCAACGTTGTCTGCGAAGGCTACTCCAAGGCATTCCAGTACCTCTGTGATTTGTCCTCATTCCGATCTCCGCTGGTTCGGGCGATCTCGGTTTCCGGCTGGATGGTGAAGCCGACGGATTATGTGGACGTCAGCCGCGGCGGCAATCACATGTGGAACGTCATCCGCATGGACGACGGAAACAATTATCTGGTCGATATCACGAATTGCGACGCCGCATCTCCGGGATACCGGTACGATTCGATCGGTTATCCGGACGCACTTTTCCTGGTCGGTACGGACGACGTCAACCGCGGCTCGATCATTTACGTCGACGGATTTGCTCTGGAGTATATCTACGATTCCGGAAACAGATTCTCGTACGACGAATTGACACTGTGCAAAAACAAAAACTATACCCCCAGCTCCGAAATGAACCGGAACAGCCCGGTCATGATCAACGGCGCGTCGCTGACGCTCGAAGGACAGATCACGATCAACTTCTTTGTACAGGTGCCGGACGGCGTTCCCGCCAAGTATGCCGTGCTGCACTATGCAAACACCGACAATCGAGGCAAGGTTTTTCAGCTCAATCATTCCGCGAGCTACTATGACAGCAAGAGAGACGAATATAAGCTTTCGTATCCGAATATTCCGGCAAAGGAAATGACGGTTCCGGTGATTCTCTGCGTCTACGACAACAATGACATCCTGCTTCGGGTGGAACATTACAAGGCGGGGGCGCTTCTGCCGGAAAAGGGGATCTACTGCTATGAATACTGCGTCGCAGACTGGGCAAGGAACATCCTCGGCGACAGCTCCAAAGCTGCCAAGACCCGGATGCTTGCACAGGCGCTTCTGAATTACGGTCATTACGCGCAGAAGTACTTCCGCTTCAATGAGAAGAATCTTGCAAACACGCGGGAGTATCTGAAAGACGAGACGGAAGCGGTATCCGCTCGTCCGGCGAACGACGCGGTCATTCCGAAGAACGCCGAAAAGGCGATCGGCTATACCGGCGCGTCCCTGATCCTTGAAGGCGCGACGAGCGTCCGTCTGTACTTCACGCAAAAGGTCGAGGCGAAGAACGCAGCTGGCAAGGCGTACACGCTGCAGCAGAGCGGCAAGGAGTGGTACGTCGAGATCCCGAACATCGCTTCGAAGGATCTGGATCAAAAGTATGTCGTGATCGTCACAAAGGACGGCGTCGACTATCGCTTCGAATACAGCGCCTTGAGCTATGCAAACGGCCGTCTGACCAACGCAAAAGCCAAGACGGACATCAAGAACCTCTGCAAAGCGCTCTATCTCTACAATGACGCCGCAAACAAGTACTTTGCAAAGTAAGCGACAATTGCATGACAAACGTCCCGACTTCGGTCGGGACGTTTTTCTGTTTCAAACGGAAGCCTTCGACCCAAAATGTCATATGGAAACGAACGTTGTATTTCTTTGTTGCATGCCTGCGGTTTATCTGATAAAATAATAAAGTTAAAAGATACTGCAAGGCATAACAGGGGTAAGGAAATGAAAATCATTGAACTCAAAGAGACGATCACGGCGTCGAACGACCGTGACGCGCAGGTTCTGCGGGACGAACTCAAACGGCAGGGGACGCTGCTGGTCAATCTGATGGCGTCGCCGGGAGCCGGCAAAACGACGCTGCTGGAACGGACGATCCAAGACCTTAAGGATCGGTACAGCATTGCGGTCATGGAAGCGGACGTGGATTCCGACGTGGATGCAAAACGCATCGAGCTTATGGGCGCGCGGGCGGTGCAGGCGCACACCGGCGGCATGTGCCACATGGATGCGGGCATGACGCGGCGCGCGCTGGAGGAACTGGACGCGAAGGACGCCGATCTGGTCATTTTGGAGAACGTCGGCAATCTGATCTGCCCGGCGGAGTTTGATACCGGCGCGGGCAAAAACGTTATGATCCTCAGCGTTCCCGAAGGCGATGACAAGCCGCTCAAGTATCCGCTGATGTTCACGACGAGTGATGTGCTTCTGATTTCGAAGATCGACGTGCTGCCGTACTTCGACTTTGCAATCGAAAAGTGTGTGGAGCGCGCGAAAAAGCTGAATCCGTCGATCGAGATCTTTGCGGTCTCGTCCAAGACCGGCGAAGGCATGGCTGCGTGGGAGAACTGGCTGTCGAACGCGATCGACGCCTGGAAAGCATAAGGGAGTATAACAGAAGGAGAGAGAGTATGCCCGAAACCTATCAAAACAATCCGCGGACCCAGTCGAAGTATGACGGGGAAGCCGAACTGCATAAAAAGTATGCCGAGCTCGGCCGCCGCATCACGGACAACGTACCGCACAAGCTCAAAGGCCTGAAGACCACGGACGAGGAGTACTGGGGCCTTCGTGAAATCCTGAACGAGCAGGAAGTCGACATCGCGCTTTCGATGAAGCAGCGCCAGTGGTATACCTACGAGGAGCTGCTCGAGAAGAACAAGGCGGCGATGGACGAAAAGACGTTCAAAGAGTCGCTGGATCTGCTGTGCGTGCATGGCTTTGTCGAGTACGATTACGGCGATCATTACGACGACAACGGCCCGATCCCGGGCGCACCGAAGGAGAAGCGTTACCGCACGAGCTTTTTCGTGCCCGGCAGCGCGGAGCTGTTCAATTCCTCGGTCTCGCGGATCGAGAAGAACCCGCCGGTCGCGAAGATGTTCGAGCGCATGACGTTCTTGCCGCTCGAGCACATTACGTCGATGGTCCCGCCGGGAGGCGACGGCATCGGCATGCACGTCATTCCGGTTGAAAAGGAAGTTGTAGCAAACCGCGAGGCGATCAAGCTCGAAAAGATCTCCTACTGGCTGCAGAAGTATGAAGGTCATATCTCGGCCGGTATCTGTTCCTGCCGCGCGTCGCGCGCGATGCTCGGTGAAGGCTGCACCGACGACGAAAACGACTGGTGCATTCAGATCGGCGATATGGCGGACTACACCGTGGAAACCGGCCGCGCCCACTACATCACCAAGGAGGAAGCACTCGAGATCCTTAAGCGTGCCGAGGAAAACGGATACGTGCATCAGATCACGAACATCGATGGCGAGGATCACATCTTTGATATCTGCAACTGCAACGTCAAGATCTGCAACGCGCTGCGGACGTCTCTGCTGTTCAATACGCCGAACATGTCCAAGAGCGCTTATACCGCGAACGTCAAGAAAGAAAACTGCGTTGCGTGCGGACGCTGTGTCGAGATCTGCCCGGCCGGTGCGCTGAAGCTCGGTCAGAAGCTCTGCACCAAGGACGGCAAGCCGATCGAGTATCCGAAGTCGATCCTGCCGGATAAGATCCGCTGGGGCAAGTACGCATGGGACGAAAACTACCGCGATACCGCGCGCGTCAACACGCACAAGACCGGTACCGCGCCGTGCAAAGCCGCGTGTCCCGCGCATGTGCCGATTCAGGGCTACCTGAAGATGGCGCGTGAGGGCCGCTATGACGAAGCGCTCGCGCTGATCAAGCGCGAGAATCCGTTCCCGGCCATCTGCGGCAGAGTCTGCAACAAGCGCTGCGAGGACGCCTGCACGCGCGGAACGATCGACCAGCCGGTTGCGATCGACGACGTCAAGAAATTCCTTGCGGAGCGCGATCTGCATGCCGCGACCCGCTATGTTCCGAAGAAGATTGTCAACAATCTGACCGGCGAGTGGAACCAGAAGATCGCCATCATCGGCGCAGGTCCGGCGGGTCTGAGCTGCGCGTACTATCTCGGTCAGATGGGTTACCATCCCACCGTATTCGAGAAGAATCAGAAGCCCGGCGGCATGATGACCTACGGCATTCCCTCGTTCAAACTCGAAAAGGACGTTATCGACGCGGAGATTGACGTGATCCGCGCACTCGGCGTCGACATCCGCTGCGGCGTCGAGGTCGGCAAGGACGTCACGATTGAAGAATTGAAGCAGCAGGGCTATGAAGCGTTCTACATCGCGATCGGCTGCCAGGGCGGACGGCTGCCCGGCATCCCGGATGAAACCGCGGAAGGCACAGAGATCGCGGTCAGCTTCCTCGAAAAGGCGCTTGGCGACAACAGCCGAAAGCTTACGGGCGATGTCGTCGTGATCGGCGGCGGCAATGTGGCGATCGATTGCGCACGCACCGCGCACCGGTTCGGCGCAGACAGCGTTTCGATGTTCTGCCTCGAATCGCGCGAGACGATGCCGGCGTCGCCGGAGGAGATCGCAGAGGCCGAGGAGGAGAACGTTGCAATCCATCCGTCGTGGGGTCCGAAGGAAGTCCTCACGGACGAGGACGGCAGGGTCAAGGGCATCGTGCTGAAGCGCTGCGTTTCGACGATCGATCCGGAAACCGGCATGTTTGCGCCGCGCTACGATGAGAACGAGACGATGACCGTTGCCGCCAAGACCGTCGTGTTTGCGATCGGTCAGGCGATTGAATGGGGCAAGCTGCTCGAGGGCACGAACGTGAAGTTCTGGCACGGCAACTATCCGGTTGCGGATAAGTTCACCTATCAGACCGACGATCCGGCGATCTTCGTCGGTGGCGACGTATTCACCGGCCCGAAGTTTGTGATCGATGCGATCGGGCAGGGTCACGAGGCGGCGGAATCGCTCGCGCGGTTCGTCTCCAAAAACAACGTTTCGCAGACGCTCGGCCGCGACCGCCGCTACTTCAAGGAACTGGACAAGTCGAACATCGCGATCGATTCGTACGACCGCGCACAACGGCAGATTCCGGCTGTCGACGCTTCGATCGACGCGAAAAATTCGTTCACCGATCCGCGGCTGACGCTGACCGAGGAACAGGTCAAGATCGAAACTGCGCGCTGCCTCGGCTGCGGCGCAACGATCGTCGATGAGAACAAATGCATCGGCTGCGGTCTTTGCACCACGCGCTGCGAATTCGACGCGATCCACCTGCTGCGCGATCATCCCGCGAACTCGACGATGCGCCGCGCGGAGGACAAGGTCGGCGGGCTTGCCGCTTACGCAATCCCGCGCGCGTTTAAGATCCTTCTGAACAGCGGGTCCGAGGAAGCGAAGATCATGCGCAAGAAGAAGAAGGAATACGACCGCGCAACCAAGGAATTCCACAAGACGCATCCGCATACCGGAAACGCGGTGGACATCCGCACGCTGATGGACGACTGATATGCATGAAATGGGAATCATTCTGCACCTTGCCAAAACGCTTGACGAGACGGCGGAGGAGCAGAATCTGAAACGAATCGGCAAGGTCGTTCTGCAGGTCGGCGAGGTGTCCGGCATCATGACGGACTACTTTGAGGAGTGCTGGAACTGGTTCCGCAAGCGGCATCCGAAACTGGAGGACGCAGAACTCGTGATCGAAACGATTCCGGCGTTCACTTACTGTTCGAGCTGTGAACGGACGTATCCTACCGTGCGGTTCGGGCGCGAGTGCCCGTACTGCCACAGCGGCGAGACCTGGCTTGTGCGCGGCAATGAATGCGTAATCAAGGAGATCGAGGCGGAAAGCAATGATCCCGACGAGACACGGACGGAGATTGAGACGCCGCCGACACCCGAAGAAGACGGCAAATAAATGATCAAAAAGGCTGCAAAGTGATCCTTTGCAGCCTTTTTTCAGCTTTACATCTCTATAAAAAACCGGTATAATACAACTGTTGGGGAATTCGTTTTTTGACATTAACTGCATTTCAGGAGGAATCAATATGCTGTCCAATATCCCGGAAGTCAAACTCGGCCTGATCGCCGTTTCGCGCGACTGCTTCCCGATCGCGCTTTCCACCCAGCGGAGAAAAAACATCGCCGCCGCGTATCAGGGCGCGCTGTATGAATGCCCGATAACGGTCGAAAATGAGCTCGATATGCAGAAAGCCGTCGCCGACGTCAACGAAAAAGGCTGCAATGCGCTGGTCGTTTTCCTCGGCAACTTCGGTCCCGAAACGCCGGAGACGCTGATCGCCAAACATTTCGACGGTCCGTGTATGTTCGTTGCGGCGGCAGAGGGCGACGGCGATATGATCAACGGCCGCGGCGACGCTTACTGCGGCATGCTGAACTGCTCCTACAACCTCGGCATGCGCCATCTTGCGGGCTACATTCCGGAGTATCCGGTCGGCACGGCGGAGGATATCGCCAAAATGATTGCGGACTTTGTCCCGGTCGCGCGCGCAATCATCGGCGTTAAGAACCTCAAGATCATCACGTTCGGACCGCGTCCGCAGGACTTTTTCGCCTGCAATGCGCCGATTAAAGGGCTGTACAGCCTCGGCGTTGAGATCGAGGAGAACTCCGAACTCGACCTTCTGATCTCCTACCGCGAGCATGCGAACGATCCGCGCATCGAAGATGTCTGCAGGGACATGGCCGAAGAGCTCGGCGTTTCGGGCAACAAGTATCCGGAACTGCTGCCGCGCATGGCGCAGTTCGAACTGACGCTGCTCGACTGGGCGGAGAACCACAAGGGAGACCGCAAATACGTTGCGTTTGCCGACAAGTGCTGGCCGGCGTTCCCGAAGGAGTTCGGCTTTGAGCCGTGCTTCGTCAACAGCCGCCTTGCCTCCCGCGGCATTCCGGTCGCCTGCGAGGTCGATATCTACGGCGCGCTGTCCGAATACATCGGCGCATGCGTCTCGGGCGATGCAGTCACGCTGCTCGACATCAACAACAGCGTTCCGAAGCAGATGTGGGAAGCGCACATCCAGCATCGGTTCAGCTATGCGCTGACCGATACGTTCATGGGATTCCACTGCGGCAACACGCCTTCGTGCAAGATGTGCGCCGACCGTGCGGTCAAGTATCAGCTGATCCAGCACCGTCTGCTCGAGCCGGAAGGCAGCGAGCCGGACTTCACGCGCGGCACGCTTGAAGGCGATATCGCCGCG
Source organism: uncultured Eubacteriales bacterium (assembly GCA_902790115.1). Taxonomy (GTDB): domain Bacteria; phylum Bacillota; class Clostridia; order Christensenellales; family CAG-138; genus UBA3792. Next base: position 9,808 of record CADAQS010000060.1, read on the forward strand.
GGCGAGATCACGTTCTACCGTCTCCAGTGCGACAGTGAGGGGAACCTGCGCAGCTACATCGCCGAGGGCGAGGTGCTGCCGGTCGCGACCGAGAGCTTCGGCGGCATCGGCGTGTTCGCGATCCACGAGATGGGCCGCTTCTATCGCCACGTTCTGATCCAGAAGCGTTATCCGCATCACGGCGCGGTTGCGTTCGGTCACTACGGCAAGGCGCTGTTCGAGGTGTTCAAGTTCCTCGGCGTGCAGGATATCGCCTTCAATCAGCCCAAATCCCTGCCGTATCCCACCGAGAATCCCTGGGCATAAGGGAAGAACGAAGCAAGCACAGTCGTTTTCGGCTGTGCTTTTGCGTTGCGGCAGGACGGAACGGATGGCAAGATGAATCGGATAAAGCGAGGGCTTCCAGGAGGATCATATGGAAATCATACTCTACCGCGATGCGTATCAAGACGAATTGATTGCTATGGTTCTGGAAGCAAGAATTGCGCTCGGTCTGACGCCGAGCGTAAGAGCTGATCTGTATGATATCAAGGCCAATTACTTGGACAAAGGCGATTTGTTCTGGCTCGCTCTGGAAAATCATACGGTGATCGGATGCCTTGGCTATTCTAGGATAGGCAATTCCAACGAGGCTTTTCTTCATCGCTTTTATGTCAAAGCGTCAAGAAAGCATCAAGGGATAGGAACTGCCTTGCTGCAAACGGCGGAAAACGCGATGCGCGACAAGGGCATAACCGTTTCGAGAGTTCATCTGGGCGGTCCGAGGGAACAATGGTATGAATCTTATGCTTTTTATCCGAAAAACGGATATGAGGAATATGAACCGCGATACATGGTAAAGTACTTATAACTTTTCGCGCGGTGCATTCTTTCCCGCAAAGCATTGCCGTTTCCGATATATGGACTTGCGAAATCGATATGGAAAAACGGGCGCGATATAGATACTTTTTACTTGTACCGCCTTCGGAATTCCCGTATAATAAAGACGTTGATGAAAAACTGTCGAACCGTTGCGGCTTTCGGCGGGTGAGATCGAAAGGAGATTTTTAGAATGGAAGCAACAAGGCTTGTCGGTACCGTTTCCCGCGGCATTCGCTGTCCGATCATCCGTGAGGGCGACGACATCGCTGCTATCGTGGCGGAGAGCGTTCTCGCAGCGGCGAAGAGCGACGGGTTTGCACTGCGCGACCGTGACGTCATCGCCGTCACCGAATCGGTTGTTGCGCGCGCACAGGGCAACTATGCGACCGTGAACGACATCGCAGCCGACGTCAAGCGGCGGCTCGGCGGTGAAACCGTCGGTGTGATCTTCCCGATCCTGTCCCGCAACCGCTTCGCGATCTGCCTGCGCGGCATTGCAAAGGGCGCAAAGAAGATCGTCCTGCAGCTGAGCTATCCGTCCGACGAGGTCGGCAACGAGCTGGTCAGCCTGGATAAGCTTGACGAAGCCGGCGTCAATCCGTATTCCGACGTTCTGACGCTCGAAAAATATCGCGAGCTGTTCGGCGTCAACCGCCATCCGTTTACCAACGTGGACTATGTGCAGTACTACGGCGACCTGATCCGCGAGAGCGGCGCAGAGGTCGAGATCATCTTTGCAAACAATCCGCGTGCGATCCTTGCTTACACGGACGCGGTCCTGACCTGCGACATCCACACCCGCGCCCGCACCAAGCGCATCCTCAAGGCTGCCGGCGCGCGCATCGTCTGCGGCCTCGACGATATCCTGTCCGCACCGGTGCACGGCAGCGGCTACAATGAGACCTGCGGTCTGCTCGGCTCGAACAAGTCCACCGAGGACAAGGTCAAGCTGTTCCCGCGCGACTGCATGCCCGTCGTTCTGAACATTCAGCGCCGCATCAAGGATGCGACCGGCAAGAACGTCGAAGTCATGGTCTATGGCGACGGCGCGTTCAAGGATCCGCAGGGCAAGATCTGGGAGCTGGCCGACCCGGTCGTCTCGCCGGCTTACACGAGCGGACTCATCGGCACGCCGAGCGAGCTCAAGCTCAAGTACCTTGCCGACAACGATTACAAGGAGCTGTCCGGCGAGGAGCTGCGCGAAGCGATCTCCGAGAGCATTCGTCAGAAGGATCGCGATCTGTTCGGACAGATGGCTTCCGAGGGCACCACGCCGCGGCAGCTGACCGACCTGATCGGTTCACTGTGCGATCTTACCTCCGGCTCCGGTGCGCAAAAAGTGCGGCGGATTTTTCTGTTCTTAAAATCAAAAAAAATCCCCGCTTTTCGCATGTTTGCGCGATTGACAAACCGATCGGAAATGCTATAATATTTTATATGAACAGGTTCATAAAAGAACCGGAAAGGAGCGGAGATGCCGAAGATCATCGAAAACCTGCCGGAAAAGCTGCTGGCCGAAACGCGCAGACAGGTGTCCGAGAGCGGATACGGCGCGGTGACGGTACGCGGGGTCGCGGCAGCATGCGGTGTCGGCGTCGGGACGGTGTACAACTATTTCCCGTCGAAGGACGTCCTGATCGCGAGCTTTATGCTCGAGGACTGGAACGACGCGCTTGACGCGATGCGGGTCGCGTTTTCGGATGCGGATGCGCGGGCGGTGCTGTCGGCCGAGTATGACGGGCTGACCGCGTTTTTGCGAAGGCATGAACGGCTGTTTTCCGATCCTGAAGCGATCCGCACCTTTTCGCAGATGTCCCATAAGCGGCACGATCAGCTGCGCGCGCAGCTTGCCGAACCGCTTCGAAAGACGCTTGCGGGGCGGGCGGAAGCCGACTTTCTGGCGGATTTTTTGACCGAAGCGCTGCTTGCGTGGACGATGGCGGGGACGGATAAAACAACGCTGTTTTCCGTGCTTGACCGGTTGCTTTGAACCTAAGAGAACGATTAGAAAAGAAAAAGGAGAAGAAACATGAGCAGCTTTGAGAACTTACGCATCGTAGACAATTTTTACCAGACCTCGCTGTTTTTCCCGATGCCGACCGTCCTGATCAGCACGCTGACCGAGACGGGCATGACGACGCTCGGACCGTACTCGCTGGTACAGCCGTACTACGTCGCCGGCAAGGATTACTATGCGATGCTTCTGCAGTGCCGCAACTCGTCGAATACCGCGCAGAACATTCTGCGGACCGGCAAGTGCGCGATCAACTTCATCGACGACAATCCCAAGACCTTCAAGGAAGCCGTCAAGCTCTCGTGGCCTGGCGACAAGCCGGAGGAGAAGATGCCGAAGGTCAACTTCCGCCTTGAAAAGTCGATGATCGAGGAACAGAATCCGGCCGACGTGCGGCCGCAGGTTCTGACCGATGCGATCGAGGTCATTGAGTGCACGTGGATGCGCGAACTCGACGGCGCGGCCAACGATGCGCCGGGCTGCCTGAACGGCTATGAACCGCCGTATCACGATTTCAACGGCATTACGTCGAAGTTCGGCGCACACTTCATCCTGCGCGTCGATAAGATCCTGATGAAAAAGCAGTATTCGGATGCGATCATCAACGGCGTCAAGGCGTCGGATTTCCCGCGGCTGCCGGTCGATTACGGCTACCGCGACAGTAAGAACTTCTGGTATCACCGTGCGGCGTGGCGGATGCGCTCCGAACTGCTCGCGATCCGGAAGCAGACTCTTGAATCCGTGCGCTATGCGGCGGATCGCGCCGACGATACGGTTAAGTTCACCGACGACGCGCTGCAAACGATTTTGAATGTGCCGCGCGTTTTCCTGCCGCTCGTGCTGAAGGGCTGCGTGGACTGGGCCAAAGAGAACAATGTTACGCTGATTACCGAGGAACACATGAAGATCATCAACGACAAGCGTTCCAAGGAAAAGAGTAAGAAATAAGAGGAGGCAAGATCATGAAGGTAGTATTGGCAGGCGCGTTCGGCAATCTGGGCGCCGAAATTCTGAAGGTTCTCTGCCGCGAAGGACACGAGGTCATCGCCGCGGATATCAAGGAGCGTCCCGTGGAAGGCACCGAGGGCAAGTACAAATTTGTCGCAATCGACGCGACCGAAACGATCACGCTGAAGGGACTGTGCGACGGCGCAGACATCGTCATCACAACGATGGGCCTGACCGGCGCATCGACCCGTTTCACCGCCAATGATATCGACTATCAGGGCAACATGAACCTCTACAACATCGCCAAGAAGGCGGGCGTCAAGAAGTTCAACTACATCTCGGTCATCTCCTGCGATGAGCCAGGCGCGGAGGAGGTTCCGATGCTTCACGCAAAGTACAAGGTCGAGCAGGAGATCAAGAAGCAGGATATGGATTGGGTCATCTACCGTCCGACCGGCTACTTCTATGACATCGCAAAGGTGTTCAAACCCTACGTGGACAAGGGCGAGATGCAGCTTTTGAAAGGCTACGGCAAGGTCAAGGCGAACGTCGTCGACTGCCCGGACTTTGCCCAGTTCATCGTCGATCACATGAACGATACGAACGTCACCTACAACGTGGGCGGCAAGGAGACCTATACCTATGAGGAGATGGCGGACATGTGCTTCAAGGCAGCCGGCAAGCCCTGCAAGATCAAGTGGGCGCCGATCTGGCTGTTCGGCATCCTTGCGAACCTGCCCAAGATCAAGAAAGCGGGCAAGCATGACATCATCCTGTTCTCGAAATGGACGCTGAGTCACGACCTCGTCGGCGATACCAAAGTCGGTGACAAGAGCTTCGCCGAGTACATCAAGAACTACTTCGGCAAGGAGGCATAAGATGGGCTGGCAGTATCTCGCAATCATCTGCGCCGTCTGTGCCGTGCTGTGCGCATGCGGCTTCAAAAAGTTCGTTTGGTTTCTGTCGATCGGTTACGGTTTTGCGGTTGCGAGCGGCGGCATTACGGTGCTGATCCTCGCGCTTGCGAACAAGTGGACCGCGGGCGTCACCTGGCTTGCCGTTGTGCAGGCGCTGCTGTTCGTCGCCTACGGCGCGCGGCTTTCGGGCTTTCTGCTTGTCCGTGAGCTGAAGAACAAGGCGTACGCCAAGACGCTCCAGAAAGCGGACGGCCACAAAAAAATGCCGATCTTCGTGCTGGTT